>JAVBKP010000070.1:0-5229 GCA_031553975.1 Anaerovoracaceae bacterium
GATTCCCTTTTAGGCAACGCTTGGCCTGTCATGTCCAAAGATTTTGGGATGCCCCTTTCGGCTGCTGGGCTTCCCGCTATTGTAACATCTGTGTGCGGAATCTCCGCTAGTATACTAAGTGTTAAAATCATAAAGAGATTCGGCACGGGCAAAGTAACTTTTTTTAGTACCTTGCTCACTGTGATTGCCCTATTGGGTATCTCCACCGCTGATTCATTTCTAGTAGCCGTACTATTTTCAATCCCTGCTGGGTTTGGTAGTGGTGCCATCGATGCAGGTCTTAACAACTACGTAGCTTTGCACTATAAAGCCCATCATATGAGCTGGTTGCATTGCTTTTGGGGGGTTGGCGCCACCCTTGGACCAATTATCATGTCTGGTTACCTCAAGACAGACGGCAACTGGCAAGGGGGATATTTCACAGTAGGTGCTATTCAGCTATCCCTTGCTTTTATGCTATTGGTCACACTGCCACTGTGGAGGAAAATGAACGTGGATACCCCTATGGGTGGTCACCATGAAGATTTACCCGACATTGCAGAAGCTCATCCTTTAAAAATAAAAGGAGTGCCTTTAGCACTCTTAACATTCGTTTCGTATTGTGGCGTCGAAGCCTCCATGGGACTTTGGGGTAGTAGTTTTCTTGTGAATACCAAAGGGTTCTCACCTGCTACTGCTGCTAGTGTTGTCTCTTTGTTTTATGCTGGGCTTACCATTGGGCGACTCTTATCTGGGTTTATGACCATGAAATTTTCCAATCGCACTATGATTCGTCTTGGTCAAAGCATTCTACTTTTAGGGATATTGGATATTGCCTTTATGCCTAGTGGATTCATGCTGGTGGGATTTGTTCTGGCTGGGTTGGGCTGCGCCCCTATTTATCCTAGCATGCTCCATGAAACGCCACGTTCCTTTGGTGCTGTCAACTCTCAGGCTGTCATAGGGTATCAAGTTGCCTTTGGTGCACTGGGTGCCACAACACTACCACCTATAGTCGGTGTGTTCTACCAGCACATAGGTATTGGGTACTTCCCCGCCTTCACCTTGGTCTTCGCTTTGCTCATGCTATTTGCCAGTCAAAAACTGCTCTCTAGCAAAGGTGGTCATTGAGAAGTACCATATGGGTATGGTCTTCCCATATACCGTTGATCCTTAGGTACTGCTTTGATAGTCCTTCATTGACAAAGCCTAACTTTTCCACTACCCTAAGGGATCTTTTGTTGCGAGGCATTATATTGATCTCAATCCTATGAAGCAACAAATCATCAAATGCAATATCAACACACTTTTTGATGGCTTCTGTCATGTATCCTTTGTTAATTTGGTCTTTGTCCAGTTTGTAGCCGAAGTTGCACGACAAAAACACACCTCGTATAATATTGCTTATATTCATTGAGCCGATTATTTTATTCGGCTCTTCTTTTTTTACAATCCAAAATCGATAACCCGTCTTGTTTCTTATGGCAATGGCATCGGCCCTTAGCATCTTCTCCTGCTCCGCTGCTGTATAAAAACTCTCGTCCCTGACAGGTTCCGTATCTGCTAAAAACTCACGGTTTCTCACAGTATAAGCAAGTACTTTTTCTAATTCCGTAGGACTTGATAAACACAGAAAAAGCCTATCTGTCTCATATTTTTTGGCTACTTGGGGTTTGCCCATTCATTTCTCTCCAATTCGTACAAAACCATCATTACAACTTGTCCGACCTGAGTTTGTTCCTGACTATCTCCCTTTTGTTTAAATCCATTTCGCTTTAATACATTGACGGATTTAATATTATCTTCTCTAAGCGTAGCTGTTATTCGTTCTAACCCTGCTTCTTCAAATGCCCATTGTATCAATGCGGAGGCAGCTTCCTGCATATACCCTTGCCCATGGAAGTTAGCCAACAAATCATAACCAATCTCTGCTTTTCTTCTGTCTTCAGGTAAATCCCACAGGCAGATACCGCCAATACATTCATCATTTGATTTTAATCGTATACTCCATGACCCCAATTCGTTTTTTTCCATCTGGGCTTTGATTCTAGCCACATAGGAAGTGGCCTGTTCAAATGAAGTGTATGGCGCAAACCCAGCGTATTTTACAAGGGTTGGATTTGATCTAATCTCGAATATTTGTTCAGCATCTTGGTCATTAAGTTTTACAAGGGCTAATCTCTGGGTGGTGATTTTTTCAAATGGTTTAAACATGATTGATCACGTATCTCCTATTCTACCTACTTAATTTTTTTAATACATTTTGGAACTCGTCTGGCAAATTAGCCTGAAATTCCAAGTACTCCCCTGTTCTAGGATGGACAAATCCAATGACTTTTGCATGGAGCAGCTGGGTATCCATTCCATAGACTTTTTTCTCGGGACCATATACAAAATCCCCTGCCAATGGATGATGGATGCTGGCCATATGCACACGAATTTGGTGTGTACGTCCCGTCTCTAGCCTTGCCTCAATATGTGTAAAACGCTCAAACCGTGTTATGACATTAAAATGAGTCACAGCACGTTTGCCATCCTTATCAACGGCCATTTTCAATCTATTCGTCCTATGCCTAGCAATGGGCGCATCTATAGTGCCCTCATCTAGCTTGACTGTGCCATGAACGATGGCCTCATAGACCCTTGTCACACTATGCTCTTTGAGTTGCTCTGCTAAGCTAGCATGGGCCACATCGTTCTTGGCCACCATCAGTAACCCTGTAGTGTCTTTATCGATTCTATGGACGATGCCAGGCCTAATAGCACCATTAATCCCTGACAGGTTCTTGCAGTGATACAAGAGTCCATTGACCAATGTACCAGTATAATTACCCACTGCTGGATGAACCACCATACCCCTTGCCTTGTTTACTACCACCACATCACCGTCTTCATAGATGATGTCTAAAGGTATGTCTTCTGGCAGAGCATCTATGGCCTCTGGCTCTGGTATTTCTACTAAAATAGAATCTCCGTATTTTACTTTGTATTTTTTGCTGGGATTCACCACATCATTTACCAGTACATGACCTTTTTCAATTTGCTTTTGCAGGAAACTACGGGTTGCCTCCTCTATATTCTCAGCAATAAAGGCATCCAATCTGATGCCTTCCTGATTTTTTTCCACTATGAACTTAAAGTGATCCATCTTTGCCACCTCTCGCCTTTTTTTCTCGTTCTAATTTGGGATCTATGACAAACACATAGTACAGCATCAGCGCTGCACCGCATGTCACGCCAATATCTGCCACATTGAATATGGCAAAGTTTATGAGCCTAAAATCTAAGAAATCTGTTACATAGCCAAGGCGCGCTCTATCAACAACATTGCCCCAAGCACCACCAACAATCAGTGACAACGACAGTAGGAGAACCTTGTTCCACGTGCGCCTTTTCATTGTGATCACAATGAACATTGATCCAGTTACGATAAATGCCATGACGAGAAAAAATAGCCTTTGGTTCTGCAAAATACTAAAGGCGGCACCATAATTATTAATATGGGTTAAATGAAAAACACCATTTACTAGGGGTATGGATGTCCCCAACTCTATATTGGCCTTGACAAGGGCCTTTGTCAGCTGATCTAGCGCTACCCAAAACCCAATAATCAAATAATACATATGATTCTACTTTCTAATCCCATCTTCATAAAACAACTCTTGGCTAAGTGTATCGAATTTGTCGATTTCAGACTCAAGTATTGATTTAAACCTTGTGGAAAAAATAGTATACCTGTTTTTGAGGGATTGGTATTCTTCTTTTAACTTTTGCCCATTCTCTGTTGCCTCACGTACGATTCTCTCCGCATCCAGTTCAGCATTTTTAAGCACTATTTCTGCCCTTTTCTCTGCACTTTCGGAGATGTCTTTCATTAAGGCACGAGCTGTCTCGATGGTTTCCATGACTGTACTCTCAGAATTCTTGTATTTTTCAAGCTCCGCCGCTATTTCTTTCAGCCTGCCCCTAAGCTCTCTATTCTCAGATAGAGCCTTTTCATAGTCAATGATAATCAGGTCTAGAAAATCATCAACTTCTTCTTCTTTGTATCCTCTAACACCTTTGTTAAAGGCTTTGTTCTGTATATCAAGTGGTGTAATCATAATTCTCCTCCTATTTGTATGAACTAATCCTTATAAACCCATCTGTCTCAACAATTGAACCACTGCACTTCCTAGCATTCTTAGTGCTAGTATGGCAAGGATGGGTGAAAAATCTATTCCCATTTGCCCAGTGAACCTAGAGAGCAATGCTCTAAAAGGCGAAAGTATTGGTTCGGACACAACGCCCAAGAACGAATATATTTTGTACAGTGGGCTGTATGCATCTCTCACAAACCAACTAAGCAGTATATAAATCACAATTAACGTTGATAGAATCCCAAAAAACTGACCTACTATTAATGATAACATTCACAATACCTCTTTCTACTCTATTATCCCCAAGGATTTTTCAAGTCACTGCTCTTACTCTCTTTTGCTGCATCTACGTCCACATTCTCAGGTGCAAATACAAATATATTGGCTGAAACCCTTTGTACATCACCATTCAGTGCATAAATAGCCCCACTTAGAAAATCAAATATCTTACGAGCTGTGTCCCTGTCAATTTTTTCCAAATTTACAATGATTGGTTTTTTTGCCTTTAGATTATCCACCAGCCTCGGACACTCATCAAACCCCTTTGGTTCAATCAGCATCAGCTTAAGATCGCTCTTGCTAACCGATCCTTGTGGCATACTAACTACTTTACTCTCTCTAGGCGATGGAAATGTAGTAGCAATAGGTGCATCTAGCCTTCTTGGCTCTCTGATTGCTGGCTTAGACTCGACTGGTGCCTCATCCTCATCCTCTACATCTTCAAACCCCATTAAAAATTTTAACTTCTCAAACATTTTTTCCTCCTCGCCGGCCCTTTACTGCCTGCTGTAATCTCGGGCGCCAAATATGGCTGTACCAATACGAACCATTGTGGCGCCTTCCTCTATGGCCACCTGAAAATCTCCCGACATGCCCATAGAAAGGTGCCTGAAATCTGTTCCTTGTATCTTACTATCGGCATATTTGTCAAAAATTTTCTTTATTTCCTTAAAGAAAACGCGAACGTCTTCTGGGTTTTCTTCAAATGGCACTATGGTCATAAGTCCTTTTATCTTAACATTTGGTAGATTCTTCGCGATATTTTCAATAAGCTGGTCAGCTTCAGCAGATGTGACTCCAAACTTACTCTCTTCTTCCGCTACATTGATTT
>JAVBKP010000038.1:0-21137 GCA_031553975.1 Anaerovoracaceae bacterium
TAGTAACTGACAAAATACTCTACTGAATTGTTAGGAAAAAACTCCTTGAACTCTCCATAAAGCTGACCTGCCAGTGTCTTGTTATGTGATATGATTATGGTAGGCTTTTGCACACGCTCTATCACATTGGCTATGGTGAAAGTCTTCCCTGAGCCCGTAACCCCTAATAGTGTCTGATGCTTCTTGCCCGATTCAAGACCTGCCACCAGCTTGTCCACTGCTGTTGGCTGATCTCCCATCAATTTATATTCTGAAACTACTTCGAATTTTCCCATCTTATCTCCGCCTTTCGTATAGTATATAATATCATATACGAACATATGTTTGCAAGTTGTTTATAGTGATCTTAATAAATAATCTTTTAGAAGTAAACTGTAGTTCTGCTCCTGATACATAAATATTATGGCATCCGGCTGGCTTTTTTCCACCATATGGTGAAACCAAAAGCTCCAGTCTATATACCTAACATCTATAATGGCAACATCTCTAAATATTGTTGAAAGCATGTCTGTGTTGGGGTTCTGAAAAGAGTCTTTGAACACCATCACCTTTTTATCTGTCTTGGCATTTTCATTGATGCAGCCATAGTATCCAAGGTTCTCCGTATAGACATCAACATATTTGATAGGATTCTTATCAAGTCCTGCACCAATCAAAGTCTCTCTCTTCCATATGTTGTTGTATATAGTATAATAGGTCATGTCGTCTTTGTGTATTGATTCTATCATAGGAACCACTTCGTCTAGGGCAATAAGTCCCGAAAATCTTACCTGCAAATCCCCAATATACTGTTTATCGTCTAATGTACGAAATACAAAATCATCATCTGAAAACTTCTGGTCTTCTGAAATAGTCCCCTTGGCTACCATGGCATCCTGCAAAAATTTCATTCCTTCGTAGGCTCCTAGCGCATTCCAGTGAAAATCTCCCTTAAAATACAATTTTTTCTTTTCTTCCAAGGATAGGTTGTTGAAGTACTCTTGTGTATCCACCACATTGATATGTCCTTGTTTTAACAGGTCTTTTAAAAGCTGCCTGCTTCTCTCTCCTTGGGTATATGGGAGATATTTGTTGTCTTCTAGACTGTACAGCATGGATTTTTTGTGGGGCATAATCTGGTAGTAAAATTCAATGTCAGGGTATTTATTTGCCATACGATTTAAGGCTACACCCACGGCCTCAATGTCACTCTTTTGCGCATCAAATGCCAATGGGTAAATCCAGCCATCCATTATATACACATCTCTAGCATCAATCTTCCCAGATGCCAATAGATATTTTGAATATAGTTTTACCAATGTATCTCTATACGGAAACTGCTCAGAAAAATAAAAATCTCCAATGGACGTGGTGATTTTGCCCATCTCCATAGGTGGTATACCTGTAAGCAATATTTTTACAGCAGCAACATATTCCTTTTGAGAAACTGCTTCTCTAAAATGTACTGTCTCTTCTTGGTTTAGTTTGCCCAATATAATATCTGTAATACTTGTTAATGTCCTATTTTCATCATTGCTGATTGTTTCATCCGGCATGATGGTCGCTATAATAGGTATCGCAAAAATGGCCAGGGCAAATGGAATTATAATAATTAGCAATTTAATTCTTTTCATTCCCGATCCCCCTAAAACCTAAAGTAAATAAACGGATTGTACGTAGAGTTGGTCAGACAAATGGTACATACAAACAGTACTGCACAAATACCAAAAGACATGGCTAACGCAAAACCCATAGGCTTGTCTTCTATAGGTTTGTCACCTTTGATCTTGCAATAGAGATTTTTTAGCAGTGGTGTACTGCCAATAATGGCTACGAGCATCACTTGCCAGTGGTCGTGAAGATATAGCCAACTTTTGGCATCCATAAGATTTCCAGATGCAAAACTAAACATTTTTTGTATATAAGCCAGTGCATGGGTCAAATCTGTAGCCCTAAAAAATACCCAACCGATCATAAAGGCAAATATAGTGTACGCTCTTGCCACTATTGTTGGTACCTTAGGGAATTTTCCCCTTAGATGCTTTTCTGCAATTATGATTACGCCATAGTATAGACCCCAAAAAACAAAATTCCACGCTGCGCCATGCCAAAGCCCAGTCAGCATCCACACCACCAATATGTTTCTTGTGACTTTCCAAGGTGCGACTCTGTTTCCGCCCATGCTAATATAGACATAGTCTCTAAACCATGAGCTTAGAGATATATGCCACCTGCGCCAAAATTCTGTTACACTCTTTGAGATATATGGGTAGTTAAAGTTCTCATCCAACTTGAATCCAAATACCTTGGCTAATCCTATAGCCATATCTGAATACCCGCTGAAGTCAAAATAAATCTGCAATGTGTAGGCTATGATTCCAATCCATGCTGTCACAGGAGATATATCTCCAATCTGCTGAACGAAAATATTATCTGCCATCTGCCCCAAGGGGTTTGCTATCAACACTTTCTTGGCAAGTCCAACTGAAAACCTTCCAATTCCATCGGCTATTAGCGATAAACTATGTTTCCGGTTGTCCACCTCATCTTGAATGGTGGTGTACCGAATGATAGGCCCTGCCACCAAGGCTGGGAACAATGCTATGTACATGCCAAATGAGACAATATTTTTCTGCACTTTGATCTTCTGACGATAAATATCTATTACGTAGGACATGGCATGAAAGGTGTAGAAGGATATGCCAATAGGCAAGGGTAGGTTCAACGGTTCCACTTCTAGCCCTAAGAGTGTATTTATATTGTTAATGACAAAATCCGCATATTTAAAGAATACCAGTAGCCCTATATTAAGCACTGCTGCTAGCACAAGGGTTCTCTTCGCTAGGCGGCTCTTACCCACTTGCATTTGTCCCGCGATAACACGCCCAAAGGTGTAATCCATGGTCATTGAAAATAGCATTAAGGCTATGTATACGGGCTCTCCCCATGCATAAAACAGCAAGCTAGCCAGCAATAGCACTGTATTCTTAGCTTTATTTGGTACCGCAAAATATAACAATACGGTGAGCGGCAAGAAATAGTATAAGAAAACCACGCTGCTAAAAACCATATACTACACTCCTTATCTATTTTAATTTTAACCTGACTATTATATATCAATATGGTTGTACCCGCAACAAAAAAGATATATGCCAAGGGCCATATATCTTTTGTTATAAGTGATTTCTGAGGGATGTGATTCCCTGTTATATTTTGGTTCTATTGAATGGCATTTAACAAATTCTTTTGGTCTAACATGTCCGCATATTCTGAATGCATCTCACGAAGTCCTGCCGGAAATTCGTATTTAGCCATTCTCTCGATGAATGGATCTGGATCAAAACTCTCTGGTCCGTATACACCTTTTAGGTCCCAAATGCCTTTAGCCACAAGCTCCATCATAATCACTGGTGCCACAGCTGTTTGTGCTACTACAGAGTTAGTCGAGTATTTGCTGATACAGTCTTGGTTGTCTGATACTTGGTATAAATATACGGATCTTTTAAGACCGTCTTTGGTGCCTGTTACCCAAGTCCCTGCACAGCCCTTACCAGTCATTTTCATGGTAGCCTCTACTGGGTTTTTAACTACTTTGACAAGAAAATCTCTAGGTGTTATTTCTTCTCCACCTATGCGGATCTTGGCATTCTTGGAATCCATGCCCAGCTCTTTTAAATGAAGAAGCATTTCTCTTGTCTCTTTTGGTACGCCATATTTGAAGGTTACACGATTACAATCTATTTCACGTGGCACCAGCATTACTTCTTCGTGTTCTACATTGACTACTTCTACATCGCCAATGCCACTTGGAAAGTTAAATATCTCTGGCTCAGAGAAATGACCTGTCGTAAACCACCCTTTATCTTTTTCCCACACAACTGGTGGCGCTAGACATTCGTCTACAGTAGTCCATACAGAGAATCCAAAGTATCCAACGTCATCCCCTGTATAGTTATCTCCATCTCTCACGTTAACTTCATCTATGGTATCAAACAAATGCTTGTCCGCATATTTGGCAAATACATTGGCCATTCCAGGCTCTACACCGGATCCAACAATAGCCAAATTGCCTGCTGTTTGCCATTTTTCATGTTGTTCAAATTGGTAATCACCCAGCTTAACATTGCAAAGCTCATATGGTTTTTCTGGATGAGGTTTTGAAAGTGTCATGGCACAATCAAGGTACATAACCCCTGTTTCTCTGCATGTATCAAATATACATTCATTAAAAGTCGGCTCTACCGCATTCATTACAAACTGTATGTCATGCGCTTTCACCACTTCTTTTATACTCTCTGGGTCTCTAGCATTTATCTTAGCCGCAATGAATTTACCGCCGCCACATATTCTCTCTGCTACTTCCTTGGCTCGCTCTTCATTATAATCAGAAATTACAACCCTTTGGGCCCAATCGCCCTTTTCTCCTGCTCTTTTTATAATCATAGCAGCAGATGTTCCCACCCCGCCTGCACCAATTATTAAAATGTTCACTTTACTTCTCCTTCTTGCTTTTTCCTAAGTTACTTAATATTGATAAATCTTGCATGTCATTTGACCCGATTGAAAGTGCTTTTTTATTCTCCGCACGAATCTGCTCAAATACTTCTTCTCTATGTACTTTGATGCTCGGTGGAGCATCTATACCTAGCTTAACTCTACCATCTTCACATTGGATTACTTTGATCTTTATTTGAGAACCAATGTATATACATTCGTCGTTTTTACGCGTCAATACTAACATGCTACACCTCCTGTCCTTGTTCAAGTAGTTCATGTCTCGTGGTGTATTTATTCTCATTAAGAACAATTTGCATTGCCTCTGTGGTATTGAGATTGATTACCAGTGGTGCCAATAAATTAGCCGTCACATAGGATCCATCTCCGATAGAGAGCAAATTAAACACCCCTAGTTGCTTGCTATCAGCTATACCAATAACCGCTAACTCATCATCCGATATATTGATATCGTAATCAGGGAAATAATCCCATGGATTTATGGCAATAAATGCAATCTGTGATTCCTCCAATGACTGAAGACAAATCAGTTTTTCATTCTCAGGCATATCAAAGGCTGCATATCTTTTATATTCTTCTAGTCCTAATAGTCCTTGGGGGAAAGTTATGATTTTCGTTTCATCGATTTCATGATCTCCAAAATATTTAGTTTTAATTATCATTCGTTTCTCCTTCACAATGAAATAGTCCGATATTATATTATATCAGACTATTTATGCTAATCCTATAAATTTTTAGTTTACTTTAAGTAATTTACTAAAGAATTTTGTAATATTTTCGATCCAACTTGAAGAGCCGATTGGTATACCATCTCAAGGGTTTTAGACTCTGTTATCTTTTCCACATAGTCAATATCCTCTATCTTAGATAAAAGTTCTTTCATAGAAAGAGTCATATCTGTATTCCTTTTCATGGCAGTCTCCAAGCGATTGGTCTTGGCACCCGTCTCTGAATCTAGTCTTACAATGTTGTCAAAATGCCTCTCCAGTTCACTATTTCCAAATGCCAACAGATTGTCAAGGCTTGGTGGTGTCTCAGGTGTTATGTTTGCAGTGGCCCATTGACCAGCTGTAATGGTGTCAGGATCATTGAACATAGGCACTGGTGGCGCTTGCTGCACACCTGCAAATTTAACTGTATTGTACACCTTTTCCATAGTTGCTCCAATGTCATCTACGGGTGGGGTTGCTGCATTATTCCCATTCATAATAGCGCTGGCAGATACGTTGATAGGAATTGTTACCGCTGGCGCGATTTCACGATTCATCTTGCCTGCTGCATCATCTGGATTCACTGTTGGATCCACCCCAAAGGCGTTTCCCTCTTGTTTAAATGGTGCACTTGTGGTGGCAAAACCTCCAAATATATATCTTCCATCATACATGGTATTGCCGAGCTGGGTCATACGTCCAATGCCCTGCTTCATCTCTTCTGACAGTGAGTTGAGAGATGCATCTGAACTCAAGACACCTCTCGCCTGGGTATTCAAAGTTTTAAATCGATTCATGGCCTCAACCATCTCTTGCAGTGTACTATCGGTCATGTCCATCCACCCCTGGGCATCAGCAATATTTCGCTTATATTGTTCGTTTTGCGCCATAACACTTTCCATACCCATTGCTCTCACTGCAACATATGGATTATCTGATGGTTTTAATATCTCCTTGCCTGAAGCCAGCTGATTTTGATATTTTTGCATAGAGCCTAAATTCACCTGAAGATTATTGAGATAGTTGGCCGATAGGCTTTTATTTGTTACTCTCATTGTTCCTGCTCCTTATTATTTTCCAAGGTTAATCAATGTATCTAGCACTGTTGTAAGCGTATTAATAACCCTTGCATTGGCCTGGTATGCCGTCTGAAATTGTACTAAGCCCGTTATCTCTTCGTCTATTGACACAGCCGATGTTTCGTTTTGTTTTTCTCTAATCTGCAGTATTAACATCCCTTGATTGTCTATGTTTCGCTCACACGATTCCTTATCTACACCAATTTTACCTACAAGGTCGTTATAGAACCCTGAGGTGGTAGATCCGCTGGTTCTAGGCGCAATTGTCATCTTATCTGCATCAAATGTGGTTAGTTGCGCATTAAGCCTTTTGGGATCCTGCAAATCTAATTGTAATAACTGAAGCTTTGCTATGGCATCGGCTCTAGAGCCATCTCCTGTGCCAGTAGAGTTCAAATCAGCCTTTGCATTAATCAAATTTGAGTTCTCCATAATAGCGTCATTGATTTTGATGTTCTTTGCTGCTCCCTTTACATTGAATATATCGTTTCCAAGTGAATCCAACGAATCGTTGTCAGGGAATTCTGAAAGCCCTGGGGTGGCTGCTTTAAGTTCAAAAAACTTTGAGTTAATATTGCCATTGACAGGACCGTGAACTGTGTTTACTGCGCTGGCTATGGCATAGGCTAGTTTATCTAATTCTGCCATGTATCCATCATTTTTTTCTATGGCCGCCTGGTTTCCTGATATGGCCCCTAGTTTTGGTCTATAAGGTGGGCTCGCAAAGTCATCATAATTACCACCGTGCTCGTACATAAGTACATCACCAGCTTTATAGCTGTCTCCCAGTGGCGGCCCTGGCATTGAAAATTCCTCAACATCAGCGGAGTCCCCATTTTTCGCAACAGAAAGAGTCCATGTTCCTTTCACAGCATCAAATTCTGCACTACGAATGACTGACATAGAATATTCAGGAGGATCGTCCTTGGAGAAGTTTAGCAACTCATATTTTTGTCCTGAATCAGCCTCCGTGATTCTCACGCGACCAAATTTGTCTTCTTCTACATTGATGTTGACGTTGCCTGAGATTTTCTCTAATAGCAAATCTCGTCTATCTAAAAGGTCGTTGGGTTCAACGCCTTGCAATTTCATTTTATATATTTGAGAAGTAGTATCCTGCAATTGCCCTAAAAGCGCGTTGGTATCATATACTCTCTTCTCTGTATCAGAAACTGTGTTTTTGTTCAAAGTTTCCAATTGTTCGTACATTTGATTTAATGACTTGGTAAAGTCATCAGCTCTTTGTAATACGATTGATTTGTTAGTGCTTCCCTCCGGCGTCTTGGCTAGCTCTGCCCATGAGTTCCACATTTTGTTCATAACAGTAGAAAGACCTGTATCGGAAGGCTCTCTGTTAAAAATAAGTTCCACTTGGTTTAGTCCCGCGTCCGTTGCCTTGTATTTTTCTTGAATTGATATTTCTTGTCTTACTTGTACATCTAAGAACGTATCTCTTAGACGCTTGATATTGTCAATCTGCACCCCCGTGCCTAGCTGTCCGACTCCGCGATACGTAACAGGATCTGCTGCAGATAGTGAAACACGCTGCCTAGAGTATCCTTCGGTCTCTGCATTGGCAATATTATGAGACGCAGTCGCAATCATGTACGATTGTGCTTGCATCGCTCTTGTTGAAGTTGCATACATTCCAAACAAATTACTCATCGCTATCCCTATCTTTCCTCTTTACTATACGGACTTGTTCAAACCTGCTTGCACAGAATTTCCGTCCATTTTTCCATTTTTGTCATAGGTTCCCGTTTTTTTTACCATATCTTGTACGGTCCTCATAAGCATATTGCTATAAGCTATACTCTGCTCTATTAAAAGCAAATTTGTCTCTTGCTCATCTGCGATTTCTTGGCCCAAATGCCTAAGTTCACCAACTAGAGCATCTGTCTCCTCATCCTCTAAATTGGCTAAATTGACTTCACCATACTGACTGTGTCTTATCTCTTCTAGCCGTTGAAGGTTTTCTGCTATTGCCGACTTTCTCTCAACAATTTCGGACAAGGACACCCCGTCTTCTTTGATCAACGCGCCTCTTTCCTCTAACATCAATTCTCTTAGAGAAAAGAGGTTTTGTCTATGCTCCAAAAAAAGTTTTTTTAAGTCTTCCATACAGCTCTCCCTTTTAACGTATCCTAAAGTTATTCAGCCATCCTACGTATCATCGCATTGGCCAACTCTTCCGATGAAACTTCATACTGCCCACTGGCTATCACTTGCTTAAGGCTTTCAATTCTTTCAGAATTGACCTGTGAAGAGGCATAACCTTTAATGTCTTTCATTTCATTTGAAAGTTCAAGACGATCATGACCTGTTTTGCCTACTAAAGATTTGCGCTCTTCGGCCTTTTCTGCTGGTTTTTTAACCTCTGATTGAACTTTGTCAAGATATACTGAATATCCCGGATTGCTTCCTATTCTCATTTTATTTTCCTCCTTCCTATACTTCTATATGTTCTTTCTATCGGCTATTGATTATATTATTTTATAGCAAAATTCAAAAAATATAATATTTTTAATTTTAGAATTAATTAAAAAAGGAAGGATGTGTCCCTTCCTTCAATGAATCCATATATTATTTCTGTCCACCTAGGGATTCTGCGCGCTCTTTTGTACTCACAATGCTATTTACGCGAATACCGAATTTTTCTTCAATTACAACAACTTCCCCTTGCCCTACTAACATGCCATTTACAAAAATATCAAGTGGCTCTTCAGCGTACTTGTTTAATTCTACGATGGATCCTGGTCCTAAAGAAAGAATTTGCTTAACTGAACGGTGTGCTTTACCGAGCACAACACTCATTTCCATAGGTACATCAAGGATTAGCTCAATATTCTTAGGCTGATTTGGTCTTTGTGGTCTGCCGAGTGTAGCAAACTGGGGTTTTTGAGACATAGCACCATAGGGGTCATACATTGGGTACATGCCTTGTTGATGCATGGGCATCTGTCCTGGATACATACCTTGTTGCATTGGCATTTGCCCTTGGTACATTTGTTGCTGCTGCATAGCAGGATCATACATTGGCTGTTGCTGCATAGACGGGTCGTACATCGGCTGTTGCTGCATGGTCTGATTGACCTGACCTGCACCACTATCCGCTGGTGTCTGAACACTGGGCGCAGTACTAGGCTCTGGCTCCGCAGGAGAGGTGTCAAATCCACCCATCATAGCCTTTACAATGCTCTTCGCAGATTCTAGTGAATAAATTTGCATTATTTCACTATCTATTAAATCTTCAATGGTCATCCTAAATACGATTTGAACTATATCTTCATCTTTGTTTAGAAGGGAAAAGTCCACATCCTTGCCATCTCCTACTGTTGTTATAGGAGGTGCAATATCAATAAATTTGCCCAACATAGTGGAAATAGCTGTTGAAGCGCTTCCAATCATCTGGTTCATTGACTCAGATACAGCACTTAACTCTAGTTCATTAATTTCTGTGGCATCAAAATCAGCAGTTACCTCTTGCATCATCATAAGTTTGGCAATTATAGCTGCTTCCCTGATTCCAATAACAAGAACATTGGTACCAGCTAGTTCACCTGCAAACTGTATTTGAAGCGCAACATAAGGCGTCTTAAAATTCTCAGCTAATTCTTGAAAGGTAGAAACTCTAACTTGTGGTGTGGTAATATCAACTGCTTTGCTTAACAAAGTAGATAATGTAGTCGCCGCTGTTGCCATCGATACATTACCAACTTCACCAAGGGCATCAATCTCAATTGCCGTCAACGGGGATGGATGTCCTTCACCCGAAGCCGTCTTTGGAGTAGAAGGAGCCTCATCAGCTCCACTAGCGGAAGATTCTTCGGAATTATTTAGTTCTTCGTTGGCTGCAAGCAGAGCATTAATCTCTTCTTGTGATAAAAAATCACTCATCCCGTGTCTCCTCCTTTCTAATCTCTCCTATAACCTGCACCGCCATCTTATCTTCAAACAGTCCAGGTTGTACAAACATTTTTTCTTTATCTTCCACATACATCTTCAAAGGTTCTGATATCTTCGAATCTAGTTGTATGATATCGCCCTCAGCTAGATTCATGAAGCTCTCAACAGAAATAACAGTCTTCCCTAAAATTATATTTAGATCTACATCTGCTGTGTCAAGAACCTTTTCAATATCTTCCGTATATAAGCTAGAAAATTTCTTAGATCGCATACTGTCAAAGTTCTTGGCATGAAGTTGCTCGGCAACCTTTTCAAAAGTACGATATGGCACACACATATTAGAAAAGGTGTGTTCCTCTATGATTTGCACTTTACATGATATTACAACAACGGGTTCATTATACGACATTGTCTGTAGCATCAGTGGGTTTACTTCTATGCTCTCGAGTCTAGGATGTGTTTCAATCATATCAAGCCATACTGTCTTAATGTTATCAATCATGGTGCCAAGTATATCTCTTAGCATTCCCATTTCAATGTCAGTAAATTCACGTGGCGTAGAAGGGTGAGACATGCTCCCACCGCACAACAAATCTACCATATCAAGACAAAAGGAAGGGCTAAGTTCTACGGCACTAATCCCCTCTAAGGGTTCTAGTGTGAACATGCCCAGTACAGTTGGATTACTCACAGAACGAATAAACTCGGCGAAAGTAGCCTGCTCTACTGAAATAACAGTAAATTTTACAGTATTCCTCACCTGCCCTGTCAAACTATTTGATAATAGTCTAGCATAGTTCTCGTATATCCCCTTGATTGTCTGTATTTGGTCTTTTGATAATTTATTAGGTTTCCTAAAATCATATGGCTTAGATTTAATGACTTCTGCATCGCCAGCCTGAGATTTCTCATCTTCTACAACATCTCCTGAAGCCAGGGCGTTTATCAGCGAGTCAATTTCTTCTTGAGACAGTACATTCTTCATTTTCTAAGCCACCTCCTTTTCACCCCAAAAAGCAAGCTTTCGGGGTCCCCGGATAGTCGCTTTCTATTTTGGGCTATTGCTTTTATCCTAATACTTTTCCTACTGATTCTAAAATACGCTCAGCGTTAAATGGTTTTACAATAAAATCCGCTGCTCCTGCTTTGATCGCATCCATTACCATGGCTTGCTGACCCATAGCACTACACATAATAATCTTCGCTGTAGCATCATGTTTTTTAATTTCTTTAAGGGCCTCAATGCCATTCATCTCAGGCATTGTAATATCCATTGTTACCAAATCAGGTCTGTTAGCCTTATATTTTTCTACAGCCACAGCTCCATTTTCTGCTTCAGCAATAACTTCGAACCCGTTCTTTTCAAGAATGTCTTTTACCATCATCCTCATGAAAACAGCGTCGTCCACTATCATCACTCTTTTACTCACTTCATATACCTCCGTTATCTATTTCAGATCTTTGTTTAATAAGCTCATTATTGCTCCTGCAATTTTAGGAAGTGGATACTGTTTTTCTACAGCACCTATATCAAATGCAACTTTTGGCATTCCATATACAATAGATGTTTCTTCGTCTTGTCCTACTGTTTTTGCACCGTATTGACGCATCTTTAGTAGTCCGTCTGCCCCGTCTCTTCCCATACCTGTCAAGATAACACCGATAGCTTTATCTTTTACTTCATCTGCAACTGAGTCAAATAAAACGTCAGCTGATGGGCAGTGACCGCTTACTTTGTTGTCCTCAGTGCCTTTTGTTAGTTTTACAATAAACTTTCCGCCAATTTTTTTCACTCTCATATGATATCCGCCAGGGGCAATAAGCACTCTTCCAGGTCTAACCTCATCACCTTCCTCGGCCTCTTTAATATCAAGACCCATGGAATTGTTAAGTCTATCAGCATAAAGTTTAGTAAACATTGGAGGCATGTGCTGAACAATTACGATACCTGGAATATCCTTCGGTAAGAACTTAAGAACATCCACAAGCGCATTGGTTCCCCCTGTAGAGGCTCCGATAGCAATCATTCTATCGTTTAGTGCCCTATACTTGCCCGTATCTATTGTTTTTTCAGCAACTGCTTTTTTGTGATATCCTACTTTGGCAGTAGATGCTATTTTTATCTTTGCTATTAACTCTTTAAAGTATGTATTCAGATCAGTATTCGCTGAAGGTTTGCCAACAAACTCCACCGCACCTGCATTAAGCGCATCGAATACTCTTCCGTTTACTGCACTTACCACGATTGTTGGAAGTGGATATTGAGGCATCAACCTTTTTAGGAATTCGATACCATCCATTTTAGGCATCTCTATATCAAGTGTAATAACATCTGGTTTTAACTTGATAATTTTGTCTCTACCTTCAAACACATCGGCAGCCGTTCCTACAATTTGAATATCTGGATCTTCAGCTATTCTTTGAGAAAACAGTGTTCTCACCATGGTAGAGTCATCTATAATAAGTACTTTAACTGGTGCCATTTATTACTCCTTCCTATATAATGCGGGCATTATATATTTAAATTGTGATAAACTTCTATCGATGCTCTCTGAGTGTCCTATAAATAAGTATCCGCCTGGCTCTAAAGCATTGTAATACTTTTCAACGAGTTTGGCTTTTGTTTCTGCGTCAAAGTAAATCATTACATTCCTACAGAATATCACGTGAAATTTTTTCTTGAACTGGAATTGTCCCATCAAGTTGAACTTTCTAAAAATAATTTCCTTTTTGATCTCATCGTTGACTTTTAGCATATTGCCGTCCACTTTGGTAAAGTATTTGTTGCGAAGTTGTGGGGGCATATTCTTGGCAGAATCTGCAGTATATATCGCCTTTTCTGCCTTAGTCATAGCTCTAATGGAAATATCGGTAGCTAAAAGTTTTGTATCCCAACCACTTCCTGTCGGGAATTGCTCTTTTATTAACATCATCAGTGTGTATGGCTCTTCTCCCGATGAACAACCTGCACTCCATACCCTAAGGTCCTTTTGATCTTTACATTTTTGAGCAACATATGGTAGTGCTTGCTCTGCAAAAAACTTAAAGTGTTCTTCCTCACGCCAAAAGTATGTGTAGTTTGTAGTAATTCTATTAAGCAAATCAGAGAAAGCATCCCCTGTTTTATCGCCAATTACATAATTGAAGTATTCTGTGAAGCTCTTATGCCCACCTTTTTCAATTACTGCACTTAATCTACTATCAACCAATCCTTTTTTTGCATCTGTGAGGTTTATTCCATAGTTATCATGCATGTATACGCTAAAATCTTTAAACTCTTTGTCTGTAATTACCATGGTTTCTCCATTTCTTTATTAAAATCCATCATGATCTAATAGTTTGTCGATATCCAAAAGTGTTATAACAGTATCTCCACTGTGTGCAACACCTCTAATGTATTTTACAGCAGTTTCTTTGTTAACGTCTGGTGTAGGAGAGATCTCATCCATTCCAATATTATATACTTCAGAAATTCTATCCACAATAAGCCCTACAAGCATATCTTCTTTGTTTACTACTATGATGCAAGATCTATCGTCGTATTCGGTGGTTGGTTTGTTAAATCTTGACCTTACCTCTATTACGGGAACAATGAGCCCCCTTATATTGATAACACCTTTGACATAGTAGGGTTGGTGTGGCACGAAGGTAATCTCAACCATGTTTATGATTTGTGTAATACTTTCGATTTGAATACCATACACCTCTTTATCTAGCGTAAAAGTAAGGTTCTTTTGTTTTTCGTCTTCAGCAGTTGATTTTTGGTCATCAATTCTTGCTTTCATGTCTTTTAATTGTTCTATTATCTGTTCCATAATGCCCTCCCTCTTACGCAGATAATCCTGATGTGTCAAGGATTAGGCAAATACCGCCATCTCCTAAGTGTGCACATCCAGATATACCTTTAATCTTATTGATATATTTAGAGAAGCTCTTAACTACTACTTGGTGTTCACCAATTAAGTAGTCAACAAACAGACAAATCTTATGGTCTTCATCTTTGAGCATTACGAATATGCCTTCAGCGAAATCAGTAATTTCTGTTTGAATTCCAAACAGTTCGTGTAAACGAATTATTGAATAACATTCACCACGAACAAGTATCATCTCATTGCCATCTGGATCCACAATAACATCTTCCATTCTTGCCTTGAAGGCCTCTTGGATAGCTGTAATTGGAAGACTGAACTTGCTTTCACCCACGCTCATAACCATACCATTTACAATAGCAAGCGTTAGCGGAATCTTTAAGTTGATAGCACTTCCTTTGTCTTTTTCGCTTTCAATTACGACCGTACCACCGATTTTTTCTAGTTCAGCATTAACCGCATCCATACCCACGCCTCTGCCAGAGAATCCTGTAACGGCCTCTTTTGTAGACAGACCTGCTTCAAATATGAAGTTAAATGCTTCTCTATCAGTGTACTCTTCAGCTGGTTTTTTCAACGAGCCACGTTCTGCTGCTTTAGCAAGGATTTTTTCTCTATCAAGACCTTTACCGTCATCTCTAACAATAATCCATACATCCCCACCTGCGTTTTTGGCTTCGAGGGTTACGGTACCTGTTCTTGATTTTCCTTTTGCTTCGCGCTCATCTGACTCTTCTAATCCGTGGTCGATAGCATTTCTAATTAAGTGCATCAATGGGTCAGAGATGTGTTCAATAATATTTTTATCTACTTCTGTCTCTTGTCCTATCAATACAAGATCAACAGATTTGTTGATTTTAACACTCATATCGCGTACGATTCTGTTCATGCGCTGGAAGGTAGTAGAAAGAGGTACCATTCGAATTTCCATCACTACATCTTGAATTTCATTGATATTCTTCCTAAGCTGTCCTGCCGCTTTATCTAAAGAGTCAATCTTAAGTTCTTTTAACTCTGGATTTTGTGTAACCATGGATTCAGAGATAACAAGCTCTCCTACCAAATTCATAAGCGCATCTAGTTTTTCAACGCTCACATTGATATATTTTTGTTGCTTGCTAGCACTTGCCTCTCTCTCCACATGAACCGCTGGTACTGCTGCCACTGGTGCAACCACATCTACTGGCTTTTCTACTGCTTGGACAAGTTCAATGACCGGTTCTTCCTCAATTAATTCAACTTCCGGTACTTGCTCCACAGCTGCTGTGATTAGATCTAACTCTCCATATTCTTTGTATGCTTGGTATTCTTCTGTTAGGTCAATAAAATCATCTCTGTTGATGCTTTTAATATCGAACTCTTTCATAAAGGATACTTTGTCTAGCAAAGTTTTTAATTCTTCCTCACCTTGACTGCAATTAACTGCCAATTTGAAACCTTCACTCCGAATAAATGTAATACCGTCTTTATCGTCTTCAAGGTCTTTTGGCATATGGTAGAAAACGCATCCTTCTTCATCTAAGTTATGAGCAATACCGAAGGCACGTACATTCTCCATTTGACATTCATCTTCAAAGTTAATGGTAACAGCAAAGAAATTAGGACGTAATCCAGCCTGAGCAACGTTAGGTTGTTCATTTGATTCTGCCTTATTCTCCGTTTTTTCTACTTCTACTGCCACTTCTGTTTTTTGTTCAGGAGCAGGAGCAGGAGCAGATTCACCAGCAGCCATGAATTTTAAGGATTCTAAAAATCCTACCAAAGCAGTTCTAAGTTCTGAATTGTCAGCTGTGCTTTCAACATCATTTTGAATGCAGTCAATCTCGTCCTTCATGAAATCTAGTGAGTCAAGAATAACGCTTGTTATTTCTGTATAATTCACATTTTGAGGATGATTTGTTCTAATGTAGTCAAATAAGTCCTCTGTAACATGGGCTAATCCTGCAATTTTGTCATATTTCATCATCATTGAGTTGCCTTTGATTGTATGCATGATTCTGAAAATATCGTTGATTGCACCATCCATATTATCTGATTTTTCGCTATCGATAAGGATACCTTCTAGTTGTTCCATTAACACCATTGTCTCATGGACAAAGACGTTAATCATTGGGTCGCGTTCTTGTGACATTTCTATTTTCCTCCCCGAACGTAGATTTATTGCATTTTTTCACACTACTATGATATATACTACCACATATCAGCTTAATGTTCTAGCTTTTTTTTAAATTGTCCCCATTTTTTTAGCAAAAAAATCAGGGTGGCAAAACCCTGATTTTCCAACTATTTATTCCTTTTTGGCTCTACTTTCGATCCAATAATCCAAAAAATCACTCCGAGCGCTACGAATACAACGGTAGCGACCCCTATAGCGGATAGCATGGCGTCGAAGTTTGAAAGCAGTCCAGACCCATATTCCTCTGGATAGTATTCATAGGCCCATCCGCCTTCATAATATCTTAACCATGGCACCGCAATGGCTCCCATCGCTGCAAATATAAAAAATAGCTGTGATGTTCTCTTGACATCACCAACTGCAAGTTTAGTTTTGCTGTTAATTGGATATTTTACGGCATCAACTTTGGCTAAACCACCGTATTTTCTCTTCCAAAAGAAGTATATGATTGGTCCCGTTAGTACCCCTAACATTCCTCCTATGAAATAATCAGTCCCACTGATAAACATAAGTGCAAACGCAATAAATATAGGCACTATACATACTAGCAGCAACACGGGGAATCCACCTGGGATTCTAAATTTGTATTCGCTCTTATGCAATCTTTTTCTTAAAATCAAGGCAGAGATATACACCATAACATAAGATGACACCAACATAAATACATCTACAACTATGATCGTAGAGAACTTAAGGTTGCATAGAATCAAACTAGCAATTCCCATAGATAGCACTGCCACATATGGCACCCCATGCTTTTTATCGCATTTAACAAGAATCGGTGGCGCTAAATGGTCATCTGCTAAGACGAAGAATCCCCGCGACCCTGATGCAATATATGCGTTAAAAATAGACGAGTTGGCCACCACTGCTACCAACACAAAGAATGCGCCGAAGGCTGGTCCCCAAAATGTAGTTACAACGTCTGAATATCCTAACGTTCCAGATTCTGATCCCCAATTTTGCCACTGTCCCATGGAGGCAAGTCCTGCCATAGTTGGGAAAATATACAATGACATCACAAGTGGCACACTGATAATGGTTGCCTTTGTAATCAGCTGTGGGTTTCTAAGTTCCCCCGCCATGGTAGACATGGATTCATATCCTGCATACTGCCATGTGGCAATAGCAAGCCCCGCGCCTATGTAGTAGACCCAGTCATTAAATCCAATGCCATGAATTCCCATGATTTCGCCATCTGCTGTAAACGGAATAAAAGGGTTTGTCTGCCAATTTAAAATTCCACATATTGCAATCATAGCAAAAGCCACAATAACAAGAATGGATAAAAGCGAACTGATGAGTCCAACATCTTTAATGCCTCTGAGATTAAAGTATGTAAATACTATAATAAAAATCGCTTTAACCACGAAGGATTCCATGGTGTTTAAATGAAACTGACCCGCAAGATAATTACCAATTAAGACCACATATACTGTATTGTCTATATAAATTGAGACGGTTCTCCACCATCCCGCTTGAAATCCCCAAAACTCTCCAAGAGCTTCCTGCACCCATTTATAATATCCACCCTCTTGCGGCCTAGCAGAGCCTAATTCAGACGCTACCAGCCCAAAAGGCAGTCCCCATATAAACGGTAAAATTATGAGCAACATCAGTGCTACACCCGGGCCTGATTCGGGGATCATCTCCTCGATACCATATGCCCCGCCCGCTACCAAGCAGAAGATCATAAATACTACTGTATGTAGTTTAACATCGTGCTTCTTTAAAAGATTTTGATTCATTTCCGACATTTTTGCTATCAACCCTTTCATTCTCCGTCAGATGCTGAACTTGTCCAACATTTGGCGGGGACCACATAAAGGCTTGAAAATGTGGGCAAAGCCCACCTTATTCAAGCAACTATATACACCAATTAATTATTATTTAAAGACTGTTTTAACGCTGTTGCAAGCTGTGCTGGGCAAGATGTGCCTCGTCCGTCGCAATCTATGTCAGAGAATTTTTCTATGACTTCTTCCGGGGTTAATCCTTCTGCCAGTTTTGCTATCCCTTGAAGACTGCCACTACAACCATTTAAAAACTCCACATTTCTTAATTTGCCTTCTACGATGTCGTATGTAATCGATTTTGAACAAACACCTTTTGTTTTGTATTCCATTTTTTCTCTCCTCTACCTTAAAAAATATTCATATAATCCTAACAATGCAACGCCTGGTATTCCTAAAACCCCAGTGACTACCGCTGAAATAATATTAATCGGTATATGTAGTCCTACAGGTGCTGCCACAAAGTTAAGCACAAATAGTCCAACCGCTCCAATTATACTATTAAACACGAGTTTCATAATCATTTTGATCGGGAACATAAATATATACCCGATTACGTATAACGCCAAAATTCCAATTCCATAAGCTAACATTATTCCCAGTTCTTGACCCATCGCCATAGTTTCTCACCTCACATATTCGTTTTTTTAGTTTATGTCCGTTTTTTTTAATTTATTAGCATAAAAAAACGTTAAACCAAAATACTATAGTAAGAAACTTTTTTACATGGGGGAAATAACAATGGATAATAACACTGAAAATCAAAATCAGAATCGTTTTGGTGGTGTAGTAAGCGCCGCCAATAACACATATAATAAATTATTCGCTAACACATCTAGACTGACACCGAATCAACAACTGCTAAAGGAAATTGACAAAGCCAAGAATGATTGGCTACAAGCTGAATCCATATTCAACGAAGCCCTCGATAACACTTTGATTGATCACGCTATCTATGATATGATGGCGGCCAAAACCCGTTACTCCTTTCTACTGAAAAAAGCAAGAGAGCAAGGGGTAAGTGGCAATGACTTTACAATGCAATAGTTAGACTTCTCTACGGCCTTCTAATGCCTTTGATAGGGTTACTTCGTCAGCGTACTCTAAGTCCCCACCAACAGGTATTCCATGGGCAATTCGTGTAACTTTAATCCCAGCTGGTTTTAAAAGCCGGGCGATGTACATGGAGGTGGCCTCTCCTTCTATGTTAGGATTGGTGGCCAAAACCACTTCCTCTACGTCTGTGCTTTGCAGCCTGATAATGAGCGATTTTAAATTTATATCGTCTGGTCCTATGCCATCCATTGGTGATATAGCGCCGTGAAGCACATGGTATAACCCGTCAAACTCTTTGATTCGCTCCATGGCAATTACATCTTTTGGATTTTCTACAACACAGATTATTCCTTGTTTTCGATTCTTATCTGCGCAGATTGCACAAGGGTCCTCATCTGTCAAGTTGCCACATACAGTGCAATATTTTAGATTTTTTTTTGCATCAATGATGGCCTCTGCAATATCTGTTGCACTTTTTTCAGACAGTGATAATATATGGAAAGCCAAGCGCTGGGCGCTCTTTCCTCCGATGCCAGGCAATTTTGACAATTCTTCAATTAACCTAGCTAGTGGTTTTGCGTAATATTTCATATTACATCAGCCCAGGAATAGAAAGCCCACCTGTCAGTTTGCCCATCTCCTGCTGCGAATCCTCATCCGCTTGTCGAATCACTTCATTTACTGACGCTACGATTAGGTCTTGTAACATTTCCATATCATCTGGGTCTACGATTTCAGGCTTTAGTATGACACTAACAAGTTCCTTTTTTCCGTTTGCTTTCACTGTGATGGCACCGCCACCTGCTGTGGCCACATATTCTCGTTCTTCTAACTCGCTTTGGATTTGCTCCATTTGCCTTTGCATGACTTGCATTTGCTGCATTTGTTTTTGCATATTGCCGCCACCCATGGCCCCGCCACCGCTGCCGCCGCTACTTGGTTTTTTACCCGCTCTCATACCTTTTCCCATATCAATTACCTCCTCTAAATTAATCTGTGATTGTTAACTTATCTGTATCTAAAAACTTTCCCAGTTGATCCATGAGTTCATCATGTTTTTCAGTTCCTAGGTTCAAATTCTCAATTGGTTTTGTCCCAGAACTGCATTGGACTTTCAAATTCTTGCCTGTTAAATCTTTGACAATATCTCTAATTAAATCCGCATTTTGCTCAACACAAGTTACCTTTGGCGCACTTTCGGCTGACAGGGTAATGGTCTTATCATCCATCCCTATTATGCCAACGCCTTTAGCCAGCATATTGAATGTGATTTTTTTAGCCACACCCGCTCTGAATATCTTAGCCCACAATTCATCGTGTGACATATTTATCTCCAATGAGGGCGCCATCGCTTGAGGTAGTGGGGGCCTGGTCTCCTGAGGCAGCGGCATTTTCGTCTGTGGTGGTGCAGGCATCTGCTGCGGAGTCACACCCGCTATTAGAACGCCTTTGGCCATCTTGCCTTCTAGTTCTGCCACTCTGGCAACTAGCGCATCAATACTAGCATCCTCTGTCAAATCTGTCAGCTTGATAGCGGCCAATTCTAAGAGTATCCGTGGCTGTGTTGACCATCTAGCATCGGCAGAGGCCTTTGACAATTCCCTTATGGCTATATTGATGAATTCCATGGAAGAGTTTTCGCTTTGGGCTTTAATTTTCTCCACATTTTCGCAAGATAAGTTCATTATATCTTCTAATTTGCTTGCGTACTTGGCTATCATTAGGTTCCTAAAGTGGTAGATCCAGTCTTTGATGAACTGCCTAATGTCTTTCCCATCTGTGGCAATATGATCTATAATCATCAATGCATCTGTGGCGGATTTTCTAATCAGCGCATCAGATATTTGGAGGAATGTCTCTTCCCCCGCAGTTCCCAGGAGTTCTACCACATCTTTTCTCGTGACTTTGCCCTGGATGGCAGAAAAACACTGATCCAAAATACTCAACGCATCCCTCATGGCACCGTCTGCATTGGCAGCAATTAGCGCAAGGGCTCCTTCTTCAATCTCTATGTGGTTGTGATGACAGATTTCTTGTAATCTGTCTATTATTTC
>JAVBKP010000046.1:0-9944 GCA_031553975.1 Anaerovoracaceae bacterium
TTTACAGGCTCCATACTCTACTCACTCTTCAATTTGATTACTGCCCAAGCAGTAATCACAGCAACCTATATAATCGACTTTCTGCTAAAAGTGGTTTTTTTAGCTTTGATTGTCAAGTTCCTACTGGACATGCGCTCACAAGAAAAACTCTTTGCAAAGGCAGATTTGTACAAAGCAAAGGTGCAGACTGAGCCAACAGCAAAACCGATCCCTACACCAATCACCACATTTGCCGATGTAGCGGGCCTCGCCGAGGTAAAGGAGGAACTATATGAGATTGTAGATTTCCTCAAAAATCCACAAGTGTATAAGGATATGGGCGCCCAGTTGCCTCGGGGTATGCTATTTTACGGTCCTCCAGGTACGGGCAAAACTCTTCTAGCCAAGGCTCTTGCTGGAGAAGGCAAAGCCTCCTTCCATTATGTATGTGGTTCTGAGTTCGTCGAAAAGTATGTGGGCGTTGGTGCCAAACGGGTTCGCGCCCTCTTTGAAAAGGCCAAGCATGTTTCTCCTTCTATTATATTCATAGATGAGATTGATGCTGTAGGTGCCAAGCGCTCCTCCGATGGCAACAACGAAAAGGAGCAAACCCTCAATCAGCTCCTTGTAGAAATGGACGGGTTTGCCACTGATAACAATGTAATTATTGTCGGGGCTACAAATCGCCTCGATTTGCTTGACGAAGCGCTGCTTCGTCCTGGCCGATTTGATAGGCAAATATATATCGGTAGCCCCGACCTAGCCGCAAGGGAACAAATATTGAACGTTCACTTTAAAAATAAGCCCTTGGATGTAGCTGTCACCATGAAGTCTATTGCCAAGAGAACTGTTGGCATGACAGGGGCCCATTTGGCCAGTATAGCCAACGAATCTGCTCTTTTGGCTGTAAGGGCTGGCAGGCAAGTTATAACTGTCTTAGAGGTGGAAAAAGCCATTGAAAAATCTCTGGCAGGTCTAGAGAGAAAAGGTGCCCTCATCACCGATGAAGAAAAGCAAAAGATAGCCATTCATGAAGCAGGTCACGCCCTAATGGTGAAATTTTTCACAAATGATGGTGTTGATAAAATCTCAATCATCCCAAGAGGACAGGCGCTTGGCTATACCCTACAGATACCCGAAGAGTCAAAAATGCTTATTACCAAAGATGAGCTCTTATCCAAAATCAAAGTCTTCCTCGGCGGTAGAGCCGCAGAAATGTTGATTTATAACCAGCTTTCTTCTGGTGCAAGAGATGATATAAAAAAGGCCACTGGCATTGCCAAAGAAATGATATGCGAATTGGGTATGGGCGATTTTGGTCATATCACTTTAGATGAAAAACATTCTTATTTTATGTCACAAAAGATCAATGCCCAAGTGCGAGCCTTGATTGATTCCTGCTACCAAGAGGCTTTGTCGGTCATAACGACCCATAAAGCCATATTGCTCAGTCTGTCTGACGCGTTAATAAAAAATGAGACCCTCAGCGAAGGACAAATAGACGAAATATTAATCTCCTGTGGATTTAACGCTAGCCCTTGCTTAGAGAACAAAATTGGGGCTTAGATAAAATTGTCAAAATGGGGACGGTTCTAAATGACGATTATACGTCATTTAGAACCGTCCCTATTTTGCATTTTCGCCTTTTTGGTATGCTCATATTTTTTTAATATTACAAAACCCTATTATGATTGAAGTAATACGACAAAATGTACTATAATATTATGATAAACTCTAGGGAGGTAATATTTTGAGCAATTCTTTGCGTGTAAATAAAGTGTATGATTCTTTAATCATATTTTATCTATTGGGCTTTTATGGCTTAAATGCTCTCTTTCTATCCGACGTCCCTCATATTAACCAACTGGATATTTCCCCGTCCCCTATTCTTGCTTTTTTTCAGTCATATATTTTAGATCATGTCCATACTCTTTTTGTATTAAGACTTGTTAGCCTAACCCTAAGTATTTTCGTATTGGTAGCCGTATACTGGCTCACCTGTTATATTATACCACACCATATCTGTGGTTTTTTAGCTTGCGTATTCGTCTCCCTAAATATTAGTTTTATCATGGCTGCCCATAACAATGTTACTATTATGGTATGCCTATTGATTTTTCTGCTGACTTTGCTTTATAATATCATGCATTTTCAAAAGCTACTACAGCGCAACGTAATACTCACAGGTCTATTAACTGGCGCTATGCTACTGTTTAGCATATACAGTGTTATGATGTTGTCGGGATTTCTAGTTCTATATCTATTCTATACATTTAGGACTGGGCGTGGTCCTCTTTACATATTTAACTATCTATTTTTTTCTGCCGTGAGTGGTGCTGGTGCTATGATTTTAAAAATCATGCTTGTTATAAAAATCCCAGAACTGGTGCCTATATGGTCATCCAGTGACAAGTATTTTACGTTGCTTGGATTGTTCCCTGAGCTAAAATACATAGCCAGCCCTTTGGTTTATATACCTCCAGTGCAGTTTCCTGCCATTCTTAGCTGCGTAGGCATCATCGCTTCTCTGTATTTAATATTAAAAGAGAGAAGTTTAGAAATAAGATACCCACTAACTGGTATACTGTATACAATTTTAGGTTTTACTTTGGCCCTACTATTTCTGCGCACTCTACACCCTGCTGGACTACTATTCATCTTAATCCCTGCTAGCATCGCTTTGTCCTATGCGATTATCAATATCCCGAACAAATTTTTCTTCACCACAGCGTTTATACTCATTAGTGTGCTCATGATTAATTCTATTCTGGCTATTATGCCATTCATGAAAGAATCTTACGGCTCCTACCTTTCAAAAATACATACGGAAATATCAGAAGACGCGAAAATACTAGCACCCTTTAGTGCCATCTTCGCAGTGGATACTGGAAATATATTTTTCTATCATGATATTGAGGATACGGAGACTATATCGGATTACATTAGCAAAAGTGGTATTGAATATATTGTTCTCCCAGAGGATTTATCCATGGCAAAGGCCGCTGAACCGGCATTTAAAGCTGCCTATGGGAATTTAGCATATTACTCCGATCTAATGAAATTCGTCAAAGAACATTGTTCCCTCATAGATGAATTTCAAAGTAGTTACTCAATGGATATGCCCGAGTATATTTGGCAAAAGCGTTGGGAAATCCAAATTTTTAAAGTAAATGAACTTTAGGAGTAGAAAGCCGAGGTATTTTATGGCAGTCACCCCCTTGCAAATAAACAAGAACCAGTTGCATAGATCTTTGTTGACAATAGCCCTTCCTATTGGTCTCCAGGGGCTTATCACCCAGTCCCTCAACTTAGTTGATAATTTAATGGTAGGACGATTGGGCGAGCTTTCTCTTGCTGCTGTTGGTCTTGCCAATCAAACGTTTTTCTTGCACCTTTTTCTCTCCTTTGGGATAACCAGCGGTTGTGCTACTTATTTTGCTCAATTTTGGGGCATTAAGGACATAGAGAACATCAAAAGAACATTGGGGTTTTGCGTTACAATTACAATGTCAGCAGGACTTATATTCTTTATTGGCGGATTTTTTTTCACGGACCAAATACTACGCATCCTTACCAACAATTTAGATATTATAGCAGAAGGGCGAAGTTTCCTAAAGATTTTATCCTTTTCGTTCTTGACCACTGGATTTACCTTTCCTTTGCTAGCAGCCCTGAGGGTCACTGAGCAGGCAAAGATTCCTTTGAAAATCAGTATTGTAGTATTCACAGTCAATACGGGCCTTGGGTTTTGCCTTATCTTCGGACACCTAGGTCTTCCTGCCTTGGGGGTCAAAGGTGCTGCCATTGGCACTTTGGTCGCTAGGCTCATAGAATTACTCCTTGTGATTTTTGTTGTCTTCATCAAGAAAAATATAATTAGTGGCAAATTGTCCGAATACATTTCCTATAACAAAGTCCTTGCCATGAAAATCATCAGGAATGCGCTGCCTACTACTATCAATGAGTTCATGTGGGCTCTTGGTATGACCGCTTATGCTGCTGCTTTTGGAAGGCTTGGGGTCACAGAATATGCCGCCATTCAGGCAAGCAATACCATAAAGACTCTTTTCACCTGTGCTATTTTTAGTTTGGGCGATGCTGTTTTAATCCTTATTGGCAAAAGGCTAGGCCGTGGTGAATTTGATCTTGCCTACGCTGAGAGTAAATATTTGATTAAAATCGGAATGCTCCTTGGGGTTTTCACAGGGGGGCTGCTGATTTTATTTTCACGCTATGTCTTGATGCTATTTGATTTTTCGCCAGAAGGTCTACGGTATGGCACTATTATTCTCATCATATATGGTTGCTTTACGTGGATGTTTGTATTCAATGCCATAAATATAGTGGGCACCCTCCGATGTGGAGGGGATACTAGATTTGCTATGTTTGCTGAAATAATGACTGTATGGGGTGTCGGGGTTCCCATTGTATGGATCAGTGCCATATACTTTCATATTCCTGTCTATTATGTGATTTTGCTGCTACAAATGGAGGATGTTGTGAAATTCTTCATACTGCTTCATCGCTTTAAGTCAAAAAAATGGATGAATAACCTAGTCAGCGATGTACATCAATCTCACTAAAAAAGCGGGTCATCTAAAGTTGATTTTTATCTAACTTTAGATGACCCGCTTGATTAACGCCCGTGTTTTACACATTGGCAATAAACAATTCTAATGCAAGCCTTTGATCTAAGAACCCTGTCTTTATGCTTTTGTCTATACGGTATGCTTCTTGCAAAATGCTGCTTAGCTTTGCCGTATTATATTTATCTGCATAGCCTACTAGTTTTTTAATAATGAAATCTGGCATGCCCAGCTTTTGTCTTATTTCTGACATTGGGACGTTATTGTTTTTCATTTCGCTAATTTTAAAAAGATGCTCATATTGTCTGAATAGTAGCGCTAATACGCCATATATACCCTCTCCATAGGCCATGAGGCTTGACAGCATTTCTAGCGCGTACATTTTATCTTTTCTGCTAAGGGCATCGATGAGGGCAAAGACATCCCTTTCCACATTCCCTGACACAGTTTGTTCTATGTCTTCCTTTTCTATGTTCTCTGAAGACGCGTGATGGCAGACCTTCCGGATGTCATTTTCAAAGTTGAACAGATTGTATTCAGACTCTTTGTCGTAGTATCCCGTATTCTCAATGAGACTTTGCACTAAATTAGGTGTAATGAATTTTCCTTTGGCCTTAATCCGCTTTTGAATCCACTTCACCAAATCCGCCTCATCTAACTTGCCTAACTCGTAGACAGCTCCTGACTCAGCTATGGTCTTAAAGATTTTTTTCCTTTTGTCTACCTTTTCTCCACAAGCGAATACCAAAAGACAGTTTTCTGGCACTTGCTTTAAGTAGGCAAGCAATTCCTTCTCATCCTTCTCATCACCAGAACTGCCATCAAAATTCTTAAACATATCCACTATGACTACTTTTCGCTCTGACATCATAGGCAATGTCTCACAGGCATTAATAATAGTCCCGCTGTTCACATCTTGCTGTCCATCTAGTTTGATTAAATCAAAGTCCTTAAAGCCATCCTGCACGTATTTGCTTGCCAAGGCCTCCTTCGCCCATTTGACTAAGAATTCTTCTTTTCCATATAACAAGCACAGGCTCTTTACATTGCTGTCCTTCAAGTCTTTTTCAAACTGTTTGAAACTCATCTTATCCTCTAGATTTTTGGTAAAGTCCTCTACCTACTTTTTTGACGCCATCTAACTTTTGCACAATCCTATCAATATATATATCTATATCTGCATAGTGCATATTGATACCTTTGCTCTTTAAATATTTCAATAAAGTCAAAAGCCGTACTGGATATGTTCCAGGATTTTTAAAATATGGGTGTTTTTGCAAAATAGCTATAATTCGTTCTTCATCAAGTGTTACACTACGGGTCTCTCTAAATTTGTCAAGTTCAGCTTCTACATTGGCAATGACAAAGTCTATATCCTCTGTACCCTTGTCATGTTCCCTAAAAAGTGCCCTTAATTCCCTATAAAAATTAACTTCCTCCCTCAGATTTTCTTCTCTGAGGGGAATCTTGATATTTATAATCTGTTGTTCACTGCTATCATTCATTAATTCGTTCCTGTTCCGCTATTGGTAGTTACTACTATAGACGTATTTGTGCTGGTAGTTGTAGCTGGCTCCGTGGTTTCCCCAGTGTCTGGAATCTCCACTGGTGTGAAAGGTCTCAATTTGGCATCTGGTGCTATTGGGTATGCTATCACATCAGGGTTGTGCAACGGGCAGTAATACTTTGGCAATTCGTATTCTAAATCTTCTGCCTTCGCCCCCGTCCAGCCATCCGGTCTCTTCACGAATACACTGCTCTTTGGTGTTGGGCAATATGGTGTAACTAGGAATTTTGACTCAGAACAAACGATGCCCGTTACATGAAAATCGTCCATCTCTACTGGCTCAGTTCCTTTTACAAATATCTCACTCTTTATAGTCCCTCTAGGATCTAACCTAGATAAGTCCGTAGGAAGCTTTCCTGAGATTTTGTCAATCTCAACGGTGACTATAGTCCCCGCTGGTGCTGATGGGAAGTTCTTTGCTTTTAGCCCTTTATGACCCTTGACGAGTACTTTGCTCCAAAGACCCGCCGCACGGCTACTACCTTCACCTAAGTCTATATCTACGTCATTTCCAATCCACACAGCCGCTGTGTAGTATGGTGTAAATCCACAAAACCAAGCATCATAGTTGTTGGAGGTAGTTCCCGTCTTACCCGCTGTTGGTATACCTGACACTTGGGCTCTTCCTGCAATACCTTGTGTTACTACGCTTTTCAATATATCTGTCATCACATAGGCCACTTCTGGCTCTACTACTTTGTGGCTCTCTGCCTTTGCCTCTAACACCACTTGACCATCTCGCGTGGTTACTTGTGTATAGCATATTGGTTTGTTGTATACACCGCCATTGGCAATGGTGGCATACGCCGCCGCCATTTCTAGTGGTGATATTCCATTGGTCATTCCTCCAAGGGCAAGGGCCGATGGATTCATGTCGTTAGATTGACCCTTTTCTACTACAGTAGTCACACCCAAAGCCTTTAGCATATCAGCTGATGCTACGGGACCTACTTCTGTTTGCATCTTCACAGCAGCCACATTAATGGATTGCTGCAATGCATATCTCATACTTACAAGCCCTGCGTATTTGTTGTTGTGATTGGAAGGCCATGGTTTACCATCTACTATGTTCTCACAGTCATCTATTACCGTAGCTGCTGTCTTACCCATGACCAAAGCAGGCAAGAATGTACCTATTGGCTTGATAGAAGATCCTGGTGAGTTAGGATTGATTGCTCTATTAAATATCATTTTACCTTCAACGTTTCGGCCACCTACCATGGTTCTAATTTGACCATTGGTCTGGTCTAGAACAACGATAGCACTTTGAGGCTGTATCAGCTTTTGTCTAAGGGTATATTGATCTTTTGTTACCTCTTTGCCCTCGCCATTGACTGAGGTGCCAGTCTTTGCTACCCTTATGGTTCCATCATCTTTAAATTTAAAAAAATCTGGATTTTCTGTAACAAATTCACTGCTAATTACTAGGTTCTTCTCGTCATCTAGTTCCTTGTACTTGGCGGGAATCAGCAACGCTCCCCCATTGTAGCTATATAGCAATTTGTTTTCTACAATGTAAATTTTCTTAAAGTCTATTGTGGTTTCTGTGCTTCCGTCGGAATTTTTAGATTTATAAAAATTCAGTTTTTTGCCTTTTAATAATATTAAATCTCCATTGGCAGCCTTTTGAAATTCATCGCTTTTTAGTATGAGATTTTTCTCTTCATCAAAATAATTGCTAAATTTGTACAGCATGGTTCTGCCTGTAGAATCTACAATATCGTTTGTCTTTGGATCACGCTTTACTTTGCCAGCATTGCCAATGGGTGCTGTTGGGAAGTTTTCGTTCTTGTCAAACTCTGCCTCTGCTGCCATTTGCATTTTCATGTCAAGGGTGCCATATATTTGAAGTCCACCGCTATAAACCAAGTTTGTAGCCTCTTCCTCTGTATAACCCTTTTGCGCTATTAAATCTGCTTTTACTTGTTTAATAACATAATCGCTAAAGTAGGATGAAATACCTCCTGCAGCTTCAAGTGTTGGTTTTAGCGCATCACGAATGTTCTCAGCCAATGCCTCTTGATACTCTGCCTCACTAATATACCCATTCTCAAGCATAAATTTAAGAACCATCTCTTGTCTTTTTTTGAAACCGTCATTATAAACAAGAGTGTACTGTTCCCCCACATCTAGTATGTTTTCTGGTAGCACAGTATCTGGCACATCATTATTTTCATATTTCTTAATAGCCATATACCTACTTGGACTTTGTGGCATACTAGCAAGCATTGCACATTCTGCTATGGTTAACTCTGATACATCCTTAGAAAAATATGATTGAGCTGCTGCTTGTACACCATATCCGTTACCAAAGTTGATGGTATTCAAATAAGCCTCTAGGATTTGTTCCTTGGATAAGGCTTTTTCTATTAGAACTGTATAGTATGCCTCTTTGATTTTTCGCGTCCAGTTCCTGTCTAATTCTAAGTATAAGTTCCTAGCCAGCTGCTGGGTGATGGTACTGGTTCCACTAGCTCCCTCAAGGGTGACAATGCTTTCAACCACAGCACCAGCTAGTCTTGTGAAGTTAAATCCGTTATGTTTCCAAAATGTCTTGTCTTCTATGGATATAACTGCATTTTGGAGGTTCTTTGGAATCTGCGCATAGGGAATATTGGTGCGCCTAACACCGTCTTGTGTCTGTATATCCTCAATCTTCTCGCCATTCATGTCATAAAGTACAGAATTCTCTGAAAGCAAGGAGTAGAAATTGGTCGGGTCTATTGGCGGCGTATTCTTTACAATTGAGAACACGATCCCCCCTAAAACCACGAAACAAAGTAAGGCCGTAATGCCTAGCACCATAAATACAGTCTTCCACCTAATTTTCCGACCTTTGCGCCCTTTTTGTCCTGGCTCTTTTGGCGTTTTATTGGTTTTTCGCTTACCAGTTTGGCTTCTACTTCTTCTTGGTGTTGTACCACTGTCTGCCTCATCATAAATATCATTATTACGATTTTCTTCAGTCACTATTTTTCACCTCATCCCTTTGGATGTTTTCTTAATCAATGGATTTTGCTAATAAGTATTATACCATATCTACTAATCCAAGTGTATATTTTTCCACTTTTTTTGTTGCATTGTAAGCACTTGCAGTTTATTTTTACCAACATTAACCAAAACAGCCCCGTCTATGTCATTGCGATATGTACCTATATTGCTTTCCGCTAGCTTGTCTAATACTGTCTTTGATGGGTGACCGAAGGTATTATACTTTCCTACTTGTATAACCCCTATGTCTGGCTCAACAATGTCTAATAACGCTCTTCCTGTGGAATACTTGCTCCCATGATGACCCACTTTTAATATGTTGGCGTGCAATGCATTTTGCTTTTCCTCCTTTTGACTGCCATTTGCCCTCAAAAGTTTCGTCTCTCCTTCTTCGGACAAATCACCCATACCCAGCATACTGATCCCATCATAGTTTACCTTGACGATGAGCATATTTTCATTTTCATCTGCCGATAAGGCATCTCCATTGTGAGATTTTGTTTGGCTGATTTCAGGATAAAGTACATCAATGGATACTTTGTCATCCACTTGTATCCTGTCCCCTGCCGCCAAGTACACAATGTCTTTTTCTTCTTTGTGAAATATTTCACCAACTTGGTCTTTTTCTGAGGCATATCCTGCATATAGCGCAATTTTGTCAATAGGCATTTTGGTGGTCAACGATGAAATTCCGCTATAGTGATCTTTGTGCATATGTGAAACGATGGCAAGATCTAACCTGCCTACACCATTTCGCATAAGATACGGGTACAACACGTCTTCTGCCATGTCTCGTTCATCCGTCAAGTAGCCACCGCCAT
>JAVBKP010000111.1:0-5327 GCA_031553975.1 Anaerovoracaceae bacterium
CTATTACTGGAATAAAACTTCCTCTGAGATTTATAAGTCCCTTTGTATACTCTTCCATATCAGGTAGCTCTGTTATCGCTGGTACTCCAATAATCTCACTGACTCTTCCGATCTCTATAGCATATGTATCTTCGCTGATCACAAAAGTCAAATACTGCTCTTCTTCTATTTCGTCATCAAAAGCATCATCTAGCTCAAGATCAACTCCTATTGGTTCCATAGCCCCCCCTACTTTGATTATACTATCATTCTTATCACTTTTGTTGGTCTGCCTTTTCCTGTTTGTATCACTTCACCATCTACATTCACTATTGGCTCTGCATAGTTATTTTTATCCACAAATACAATTTTTCCAATCGCTCCATTGGAGAGAAGTGCTTTTTTGTCTACCAACTCTTTTGGCATCTTATCTAAGAACAAGTTCACTATTTCATAATCAAGTTCAGAAGCCTTTCCCTTGCTAAATGTATCAAGTACCACAAAAGGGCTCTGTTCTTGCTTGTAGACCCTTTTAGCTATCATTGCATCATATACATCTGATATTGAGGTAATCTTGGCATATATGGAGATTTCGTCGCCTCGTATGCCCTTTGGGTAGCCTGTGCCATTGATCTTTTCATGATGTTGGTATACGCCTTCTAATATCTCTTTTGCATATAACCCTGAGGCTTCTAACAATTCTTTCCCAAAGAAAGGGTGCATTTTCATCACTTCAAGCTCTTCTAGGTTCAACGCACCAGGTTTGTTTAGTATCTCTGTGGGTACTTGGAGTTTCCCAATATCGTGAAGCAATCCTATGGCCGTGAGTAGTGCTATTTCTTCATCTGGCCTTCCTAGCCACTTGGCTATTAGTCCATTCAGGAATGCTACGTTAGAGCAGTGGGTGAAAAGATACTCATCAGCGTCCCTCACACCGTTGATACACTGCATGATCAATGCAGAATCTACTTTTTTAACTTTTTCTGTGATGCGCTCAACTGCTTCATCTGTATGACCTAAATCTATTTTGCCAGTAGACAAAATGTCAGTAATCATAACCGCCGTGGCATCTTTCACGTCATTGTATCCGATTTCTCTCTCAATTTGCCTTTGGGTAAGACTCTTAGGTATTCCCCTTTGCATGAGGTCTGCGTATGTATAATCATCTACATATATATTTTTCCCGCCATCAAGCTGTCTTTGTAATCTATCAATTATGTCTTGGGTTAAGATTGTGTGTTTTTTGACCAGTGCCATCACATCAGAATTTAGTCCATATATGTCACTTGATGTTTGCAAGCCTGCATACAAAAATTCTACTGCTATTGGTCGTAAACTCATCCTAATCCTCCTCTTGCTATCTAAAAATGGGCATAGGATAGCGCATACATTTTATATCAAACACCTTTATTTTGCAAACAAAAAAAGACCTTTTAGCTTTTCTTTTTCTAAAAAGTCTTTCTAATTATATGTTTTTTTAGACTAGAGTGGTTCTTGTATTTAATTCACTCCATATCTAGTGCCTGTTATTGTTAACAATCACTAGTAAAATTTATAAGGAATTTTCTAATGTTTTTGCTCTCTTGCTCTCTTTCACTTCCCCTACTGTAAATATGACAAGTCCAACCCATATGATAGCAAAAGATATGAATTGAATCCTATCAAAGGGTTCTTTGAAAATAAAAATACTCAGTATAAGTGTCATGGATGGCGCAATATAAGCTGTCATCCCCAACGTGACCATAGGCACCCTGTTAGCGGCCATTCCAAACAAAGCAAGGGGGATGGCAGTAGCAATACCAACCAATGCCAAAAGTGCCCATTGATACGGCTCTCCTTGGGCAATGGCACCTTTCCCGTTGACCTCAAAATAGATGATGGCCCCAAGGGCAGGTAACATCAAGAACATGGTTTCATAAAACAAAGCAAGTACAGCTTCTAGTTGAAATGCTTTCTTTATGGCCGCATAAATAGCAAAAGTAATAGAAATGGTAAATGCAACGGTAGGTATTTGCTTCAAATAGAGTAAGATTATGGCAACACTGATCATGGCAAGACAAAGTGCTGCTATTTTAAACTTGCTAAGTTTTTCCTTAAAAATAAAAACTCCAAATATGCACACTACGATTGGTTCCATATAATATCCAATAGAAGTTTGGATAGCGTGTCCTGCATTAACCGCCCAAATATAGGCACTCCAGTTAGCCGTAATCAAAAGTCCTGCTAAAAACAGCCTAGTCTTTGCACCTTTTTTTGCCAAAGGTTCTTTGATTCCCTTAAAGCCATATAGCTTAAGTGAAAGTAAAAACGTACATACACCCACCAATAGGATTCTATAAAAAATAATCACCATAGAATCAATTGGAATTAACGCCTTCCAATACAACGGTAAAACACCCCAAAGTACTGCACATCCTAGGGCACATGCCATTCCGATTTTATACTCTCTTTGCTCTTTCATAATACTCTTCCTTATTCATTGCATAATCTAATCTTGTTTTTAATGCACCATCGTGCCATTGGGCATGTATTCGCTCCCCTTCTTTTCTAAAACCAACCTTTATCATTACCTTTTCGCTCTGGGCATTGTCCTTGTAGCACCCTATGGTAACTCTAACACAGTTATCGTGAGAGAAAGCAAATTCCAAGACTTTTTTCATTGCTTCAGGTGTATATCCTTTGCGCTGATGTTCTGGTAATAGGAAGTACCCTACATGAACTATTTTGCCTACTGGCGTAGTATCTTGTATTGTATAACCTATCTGTCCGATATATGTACCGTCCCTATGTTCTATACAAAAATAGTGACCATCTTGGTTGCTCATGGCTGTTTCTAAGTTTGCTCTTGATTCTTCTAAGGTATTGGTATAAATATCATCCATGAAATACAAGTTTTTATGATCCGATAGCAGGTTGTGTAAGTTATGAATGTCACTTTCTACCATATCCCGCAATATCAATCTTTCTGTCTCTAATCTAATCATAATTTATTTACCCATGCCTCTCAGCTTTTCTAGGAGTTCTTCTGCAAGGTCAAACTCAAATCCATGTAATGCCTCACCAATCTCAGCAAACATCTCTGCCTTGTCCCCTAATGAATAGCCTTTGTATTTATTCATGATATCCATGGCCAGTTCTTGATCATATGCAAAGATAGGCTTTGAGATTTCAGCAACAAAGGCAGCTATTCTCTGTTCCCCTAACGCTAACTGCTCCTGTGCTTTTGATTCACTATTGCGCAATGCAATGGTTAGTTGTTCATTAAATGCTATAATTTCCTCCACTAGCCCTGGTAATTTTTCCGTGCAGAACGCAATGTCCTTAGATTGGGCAGCGATTTCAAGGTCTTTTGCCTTTTCCGCCAACTCCATATGTCCTACGTTCATCAATGAGGATTTAACACTGTGGGCATCAATAACCAAATCCTTCATGTTTTGATTTTCTAAATGCGTGATTAGCCCTTCTACCATGGCACCCATGCTCTGATTAAATATTTCTAAGCACTTTTGATATAAATCAATGTTATCACCTAAATATGCAAGTCCTGTGTCTACATCTAGCCCTGGTATCTTCCTTATCTCATCAAGTGGGCTATGATCTACAAATTCTGGTAGTTCTTTCAATACTTCTTCTGCTTTCATGATTTTTTCTGCCGGTAACCATTTTTTTAGGGTACGATTCAAAAGTACACGATTTATTGGTTTTGAGAGGAAATCATCCATGCCTGCCTCTAAGAATTGCTCTTTCATCCCTTGGATTGCATTTGCTGTCAAGGCTATGATTGGTAATGTTGCGTACTTCCCACCCAGGTTTCTTATTTTGGCAGTGGCTTCAATACCATCCATAATAGGCATCATATGATCCATGAAAACCAGGTCATACTCTTGTTGTTTGATACGTTCAATAGCCTCTAATCCATTTCTTGCAAAATCTGGAATAATGTTGGAAAAAGCCAACAGACCTTCTCCCACATGAAGGTTTACCTCATTGTCATCTACTAAAAGTACTTTGGCACCTATTGCCTTAATCAAGGGCTTGGTATTTGCTTCAGAGACGACTTTGTCTGGGTCACCTATGATCAATGGAATGGTAATACAGAAAGTGGTGCCTTGATTGATTTGGCTTTGCGCCTCAATAGTTCCACTCATCATCTCAACTAAATTTTTAGTTATAGCCAGTCCCAGTCCAGTTCCTTTTATATGTCTATTTCTTTCTGTATCAGCTTGCTCAAAAGCTTCAAATATTTTTGGCAAAGTCTCTGGTCTCATACCTATTCCAGTGTCTTCTACTATAAATATAATATATTCTTCTTTCACCTGTACTTCAAGTTTTACATGGCCTTCTTGGGTGAACTTTATAGCATTTCCAATTATGTTGAGGAGAATTTGTCTCATTCTAACATCGTCCCCGAACAAATATCTTGGCATGCCCTCTGGCACCTCTACCTTTATCTCTATCCCCTTAATTCTTGCCGTAAACTCCATCAATGAAAGAACGTTATCTATGAATTGCATAAAATCAAAGTCCACAGGCGTTAGGTCTAGCTTACCCGCCTCTATCTTAGAAATATCAAGGATGTCATTGATAATACTTAGCAGCGAATTGGCGGAGGTCTGAATATCTTTCATATAGTTTTGCTGCTTTGGATTTAGTGCTCCCTCCATTAAGATATCTGACATTCCAACAATGGCATTCATTGGTGTTCTAATTTCATGAGACATGTGAGCTAAAAACTGTGATTTGATAGCAGCCGCATTCTCTGCACGATCTGTCATCTCTTTTAGCTCTCTTGTTCTTTCTTCCACCGTCTGTTCTAAGTTTACGGTAAAATATTTCAGTTTACCAATCATAACGTTATAACTTCGGGCTAAGTCTTGGAATTCCTTATCCCCCTCCACTGTACATTCCTTGTAAAACTCCGTGTCAGCTGCCTCAGCAAATGTATGTTTTAATCTATCAATAGGAGCCATAAATGCTCTAGTCAACCATCTTGCCGCAAAAATCGAAGTGCCCACAAGACATACTAAAAGGCCTAATGAAAGGAGAGAAAATGTATATATATGTGCGAGAATCTGACTTTTAGACTGTCTAATCACAAGAACCCAATCAAAATCCTGCAATATATAGTATGTCATAACAAAAGTCGTTCCATTTGACTTATATTCGCTAGTGCCATAGTTCTTGTCACCTTGGCGCCTTGCATGATCAATAATTAACTCAAACTCCACGTTTAGATCATTTGAACCTACATTTTCTATCCCTGAGCCAAAGAGTTTCTTGTTGGCACCATCAATAATCAATGCCTCCCAGCCAACACCTTTTGCAACGTTTTCAAGAAATTTATCAAA
>JAVBKP010000118.1:0-13648 GCA_031553975.1 Anaerovoracaceae bacterium
ATTGATAAACAAATTGGTAGCTGTTACGTCTTTATTAACACGATCAAAACGAGTTTCTTCATGCTTTCGAGTACCGAAGGCACGAATTACCATCATACCTGTAAGGTTTTCACGGGATACTAAGTTTAGTTTATCAACTAACTTTTGAATAATTTTAAACTTTGGTATAGCCAGTAGCATGAATAGTGTGAGTAGAATCACCAAACCTCCGCATGCAACGGCAATAATCCAGCTCATGGACACAGATGTCTGTAGTGCCATAATAACGCCACCAATGGCCATAATAGGCGCGTAGCAGAGCATACGAATCCCTATCATCAGGAACATTTGTACCTGTGTTATATCGTTAGTAGAACGTGTGATAAGCGATGCTGTGGAGAATTTGTCAAATTCAGCGTTAGAAAAGCTCTCCACTTTATTAAATATAGCTTTTCTAAGGTCTTTGGCTGTGCCTGCTGATATCCTCGACGAGAAAAAGCTGACCATGATCGTGGCTACACCGCCTAAGAACGCAATCCCTAACATGAGCAATCCAATGTGGATAATATAGTCTCGTTGCATCTTGCCAATGTCTTTTCCTTGCTCTTCATAGAAGGACTTTGTGAACATCATGCCCACTTGCTCTCTCATCATTTTGTCAGTGGCAGTGGCTTTGTCCCTAGCAGATTGCATTTTTTCTTCTGGTAGCATGGATAACATAGGCAACATTTCATATACCTTAGTAAAGTCTACGTCACTAATATTTTGCACGTTCTGACTCAAATCCGTCTTGCCAGATTCGGCTGCCATGGCCTTCATGAATTCTACAAAAGTCCAGGACGCCATACCGTAGGCATTATTTAACTCCCCTTGAAGTGCTTCTTTATCTTCTTTTGTTCCTTCTGAGGCGTTTTGGTTATAAATCTCATTTTTGTCATCTAATGTATAGTTTGATTCAATTAACTTTTTCTCACCGCTAGACATAAAAGTTGTCATCAGTTGATACTGATCCTTCGTCAATGACTTTGGTGCTGTATTTTCTATGCCGCTCTGTTGAATCCCAACATTTACTATATCTGACATTAAATGTGGCAGCTTTAAATCTGCCATTGCCTGACCAAATAGCAATGCTATACAAACTAGTAGTAGCAGGCCATATGGCTTCAAGTACTTGGTTAATAATTTTCTCATTCTTTGTCCCCCTTATTGTCACAGTGAAAGTGTTTGCTTGGTACTTCACCTTGCATTTCTTTTGTTATCTCAACCAACTGATCTAGCAAATTTAGTAGCTCTTTTGTATTATCTTCACCAAATTTTTCGATTATGTTGTCTAAATAATCCGCCATATTCTTTTCTACTTTGTCAAGTTTTTCAAGCCCTGTCGCGGTTACTCCAACGCTGACTTTGCGTCTGTCGTTTGTTGATATATTCCTTGTAATAAGCTCTTTCTTCTCTAAGCTGTTCAATACTTGAGATACAGCAGGCATGGACATATGTAAGTCCTCCTGAATTTTTGACACAGTACATATTCCTTCTAGCTTGGAAAGTTTCATTATTTTCTTTAAAATAAAAAATTCCCCTCTCGGCATTTCCATATCAAGCCCTGCGTGAAATCTTTTCAAACTCCTGCTGGTTTTAAACAACCTTTCTCTTAGCTCTGTCTTCATTATTTCCCCCCCTTCCTATATTTAAACCTGTAAATCCTTAATATTTAAAATAGTTAAGTAGCTTAATCATTAAGCAACTTTACTAATATAGCACATGAATTTTTTTATTGCAAGGGTTTTTTTATGACTTATTTAAGACAACCTTGTTGGGGACGGTTCTAAATTGATTGTGACCAACGAATCAGCAAATGTCATCAGCAAACGGGGACGGTTCTAAATTGCTGACCGATAAGTCAGTAATTTAGAACCGTCCCCGTTGTACGTAAAAAGGTTTATTTGCTTTTTATTTATGGGATTTGTCACTTGCCATGCTCATTCCAATGACGCCAGCAATGATTAATCCTGTACAGAAAATATGATACCAGGCAAGTGGCTCACTCATAACAATAGCGCCTGCTATTATGGATATGGCCGTAGCTAGATTTGAGAATAGCGATACTTGCACCGCTTTCATTCTAGCAGATACATAGCTCATGAGCATACTGGTGAGTAAGCTTGAAAAAATTCCCAAAAATGCTACTGCTACTAAAAATCTTACATTTGCTAGAGGGGCAAAATATTGAGAGAGTGTCCCTGCCGTTCCAGCTTCTACTAGGGCAATAGCATTGAATACCACTGTACCCATAATCATCATCACAAGACCAATTTCCATTGGTGACGAAGAACCCTTTAATGCCCTAAGTCCAATATTGCTAGAGGCAACTAGTAGATTGGACAAAAATAGAAATATATAACCCACTACATCTAGCTTGAAAGAATCTCCCGCAGCACTACTAGCGCCTAGTACGAACATTAGCACAATACCTGTAACTGATACTAAAACGAATAGGTTTTGCATGAAGCTGGTTTTTTCCTTTAAAAAAATTGCTGCTAATATGGCCGTAAGCACTGGTACTATAGCAAATAAAATTCCACTTTCAATGGTGGTTGTCCTCTGAATGCCCAACATCTGGAATCCCATAAATCCAGCATAGCTAAAAGCTATGAATATAATTAATTTCATATTGGCTTTTTTGTAATTAACTTTGTAAATTCCTGTAATGATTAGCACTGCCGCAGTTAACAGTCCGAATCCAAATCTAAATCCTACCGTCTGCATAGCAGTTCCTACTTCTCCTGCCAGCTTTGCCGCTAGGAACGAGATTCCTACTATAATAGAAAATCCTAATCCTGCTAGGTAGGCTTTGTATCCTGGTTTTACGTTGTCCATGTCATCTCCTGTTGTGGTCGTTTATATTTACAATTTTGTTTTGCATTTGACCCGAAGTATAGTATAGTGGAATAAATTTATAAAATCAAGGGAAAATAAAAGTATGAGTTTTGAAATTTCTAAAAATGCAATGATTGCCATTAATATGCTTGAAGAATCTGGATTTGAGGCCTATGTTGTAGGTGGCTCAGTCCGAGACTTACTCATGGGCAGGTTGCCTAGCGACTGGGATATTTGTACTTCTGCACTTCCTAATCAAGCATTAGATTGTTTTAAGTCTTACAAATGCATACCTACAGGGATTCGCCATGGCACTATTACAGTAGTAATAGAAAGGGATTCCCTTGAAATCACTACCTTCCGAACAGATGGGACGTACAGTGATGGGCGGAGACCTGACTCTGTAATCCTAGGCGTATCGCTAATAGACGATTTATCTCGCAGAGACTTTACAATAAATGCAATCGCCTACAACCCTGCACATGGAACCGTTGACCCCTTCGCTGGTGAAAATGATATTAAGTCTGGCATAATTCGTGCTGTCGGTGATCCCCAAAGGAGATTTGCAGAAGATGCCCTTCGCATCCTTCGCGCCGTCAGGTTTGCTTCTACTACTGATTTTAGTATAGACCCTCTTACACTGGCGGCCGCTAAGGGCCATGCCTCGTTACTTAATAACATCGCGAAAGAGCGCATTTGGTCTGAATTTTGTAAAATAATTCTCGGACCAGCAAGTGGGGACGGTTCTAATTGGTATAAAAACGGTTTGCATCGCCATAAATCATTTGAAAATAATTTGCATCGCTCATTTACATTAGACGATTTTAAGGAAATTATTACTGTGTTTATCCCTGAGATCAAGGGAATGTTTGGCTTTGATCAGAAAAATCCGCACCATATCTACGATGTATGGCAACATACTCTCCATGCGGTGGAGGCGGCCTCTTCAGATTTAATAATTAAACTGACAATGTTCTTTCATGACATTGGCAAACCTCACACTTTTTCTATAGACAAGGTTGGTGTAGGACATTTTTATGGGCATGCAAAAAAAGGTGTAGAGTTGACAGATATTATTCTCCGCAGGTTAAAATGTGATACGCGTACTAGAGAAGACGTGCTTGAACTCATTAGACACCACGACTCAGAAATAATACCTGAGCCAAAATATGTTCGTAAATGGCTGAATCGACTTGGGGAAGAGCGGCTCCGGCAACTCGTAGAGGTTAAAAGGGCTGATACAATCGCCAAAGGCCTGCGAGAGGAGACACTAAATTGGCTTGGAACCCTTGACCAGATTGAGCACCTGATCAATGACATCTCCCTTGGGGACGGTTCTAATTGTTATAAATTAACTGACCTTTCGGTCAACGGAAATGACTTGAAGGGCATAGGTATCACCGCTGGCAGAGAAATTGGCAAAACTTTATCTTTATTGCTTGATAAGGTCATGAATGATGAGCTTTCAAATGAGAAGGAGATTCTTTTGGGTTACTTGAAAAAACGTTAGGACTTTTCATCCTAACGTTACTTTTATTTTCCTAATATTTCTTTGAGCAGAATTTCTGCTGCTTTTTTATACTTTGTGGGAGGCATTTCTATTTGCTTGAGTATTTGTCGTGGCTTTGCAATTAGCCCACAGTTGTCTTCGTCTAATAGGCATCCTGAAAGTGCCTCAAATGTGACAAGGTTGAGCCTTTCGATTTCTTTCTTCTCTGCGGCCTCTTCCACCAACAGCAATATAAAATCTTCATAGTCAAATTCTTTTGGCAATTTGAAATGGCTTGCTAGTTCAGGAACTATTTTTTCAAATAGTGCCCGTTTCCCTGTGGTATGTTTAATGCCAAGAATCTCTGACATCTCGGCTACTTTTTTCTCGCTGACCTTAGATAACATTTTAAATGCGAATTTTTCACCACGGGGCGTCACGTAGTACCGTCTTCCTTTTAACCCTCTAAGTTTTCTCATGGCGTCACAGTATCCTAGCTGTATGTTGTGGATAATAGTGGTAGAATTGAAAATCATAAGTGGACCTAACGGCTCTGACGGTTCAATTGTAATAATATCTGTGTTATGTCCTTTTGTTTTTTTTATGATGCCTGGCGACACGGTTCTGACAGCAATAATATCTTTGTATCCTTTTTGTATAGCCATGTTTACAGGCATATTGTTGTGAAATCCTCCGTCTACAAATTGATTTCCATCTATTACCTCTGGCTGCAACCCTGGAAAACATGCGCTAGCCAATATATAGCTAATCAGCTTTCCTTCTGGAATGTCTTCAAGAAAGAATTCATGACCTTGCTTGCTAGTTATGTTATAGGTTGCCAGTCCAAAATTTTTACCCGATGCTCTCACTTTATCTTCTTTAATGTATGTATCTAAAAACCCTCTTGCTTTAGTTGTGTCCACGCCCTTGGAGTCAAAGGCATTGACAAAGGTTTGGTAGACATAATTTAAAAAGTCTCTGTCAAAGTTATATGTTAATAACTTTTCTACCTCAGATTCCTCAATATCAAACAATGTGGAGGTAGTAATCTCCCCCCAAAGTTTTTCTGCTATTTCAAAGTCTCCTTGGGCAATAACTGCTGCATTTATACTGCCGATGGATGTGCCAAAAATACCGTCAAAGGAATACCCTTCCTCTAAGAGTGCTTTCACCACTCCAATATGATACGCTCCTCTTGCGCCTCCGCCCTCAAGGACAAGTGCAACATTTTTTTTCATGTTCATCCCCTCCTTTATGTGGTGATGCTAGCATAATGGCGTTACAAATCTGTGTGTTAACATTTTATCAATAAATTTTTCTATTTTCAACAATATTCTTATCTGATGTAGGTAAGATTTGGGTATTGTGAAACGGGGACGGTTCTAAATTGATGGTTTTATTTGCTCGGGCTTGTTTTGGGGACGGTTCTAATTTGCTGACCATCAGGTCTCTAAATTAGAACCGTCCCAAAGTGAGATTTACTTTAGCAATTCGTATACCACTTGGGCTAATTGCGCCCTAGTAGCTTTTTGTTTTGGCATTAGTTTATTATCACCCATACCTGTAATAATGCCGCCTTTGACTAAAGTGTCTAACTCTTCTCTTGCCCAACTAGAGACTTGACCACTATCATCAAATGCTTCTATTGTGAGCTTTGGGTTGGTATACAAATTTTCACCTAGCTGATTAAAGGTATTATGCAGCAATGTAAACATCTCTTCTCTCGTCAACTGTCTTTCTGGCGCAAACTTGTCATTTCCTATCCCACTGGTTATTCCAAGACGCTTTGCCGCTGATATATACCCTGCGTATTTTGAGGTACTGCTTACATCGCTAAAAGAATTAATTGGTTTGCTATCTGGTTCAATACCATATGCATCCATTAGCCACGCTACACATTCTGCTCTGGTAGCTATTTGGTTAGGCCTAAAATATTGCTCTGATTCGTCTATGATGTGACGTTCTCTCAGAAATTCTGTTGCCTTATAGAACCAATCGGTCACCAAAACATCTCTGAAAGACCCTTGATTAGAACCGTCCCCAATTGGGTTTTCTAGCCAAGTCGTATAGTTGCTCCAAAGGCTGACATTCTCTTGACCTAATGCCCATGATCCCGCCCCTTTTATATCATATTTTTCTATTAGCGCTAGTTTTTCTTGTAGTGACTGGTCATTTTCATACCATAGTGTATAGGTGCCCGGTACCAAGGACTGTCCATTCACGGTGCTGGCTACGTCGCCAGATTTCACTGTAAAGGTTGCTTTGGGTGACTTTGCCTGTACATCATATGTGACTTCGGCATTATATTTAGATAAAATACTGTTGGCTGATGATACGGATAATCCATCACCGTCAAACCGCCCATTGCCGCCCCAAAGGCGGCCGTAAAAAGGCAGGCCGACGACGACCTTGTCGGGCGTCGTCTTGGTGAGCGCATACTGGATGGAGCGCTCAACGAACGGTAGCGAAGCTACCGGGCCTGCCGAGCCTGTCTCAAAAGACTCATCGTAGGCCATAATCATAAGATAGTCGGAATTGGCGGCAAGGGCAGCATAATCATAAGAGCCTTGCCATCCATTGTTGTATCCGTTGGGGTTGGCAGCTACTGCAACGGATACTTCTTTATATTTAGGAATTTTAGTTCTTAGTGCCTTTGTAAATTCTACATATTGAATTCGCTCTGCCACAGTTAGATTTTCAAGATCAATGTTTACACCATCTAAATTATAAGTAGATACAGCATTTGCGATTTGATTGGCAAGTCCATCGACATTTTTTAGTGCACTAACCCCTGCTGCCCTATTCCAATGATTGCTAATAAAAGGAACTACTTTTATACCTTGTGCATGCATCTGATCTACAAATTCTTTGCTAATGGTATTTATCTTCAAGCTACCATCAGGATTAATGTCAAAATAGCTTGGCGATACCACATCAAGGGAACCGTTGGTTCTGGTTACATATTCGATTTGCTTGGCGGTTGTCCCAAAATACAAATATGACATACTAAACCTATCAGCAGCGTGGACATCCAAAAACCCTTGTAGGGTCATTGATGCTATGACAGCACCTGCAACCACAATTTTAATATTTTTAACATGTAAGCCTTTAGCCTCATTTTCTAAAATATGCTTTACCTTTTCTCCATACTCTTTGAGGTTATCTTTGGAAAGAATATCTAGACCGAACTCAGTACTCAATCCATTAAAGGTTAGCAACAGTTCGTAACTACCATCTTTTTGTTCACTTTCAACAAATTTGTAAAACATTTTCCCAAACACTCCTTTAATTCTTTTTTTTACTATTCCCAATAATTTGCAATTTTATTGCTGTTGAATTACAATAGAAGAAATATTATTGATTGGGGACGGTTCTAAATGTACAAAAGCGAAAATGGGACGGTTCTAAATAAGTGACCAATCGGTCAGCTAATTAGAACCATCCCCGATGAAAGCAAAGCATCAATTTAGAACCGTCCCCAATACTACATTAAACAAGATTTGAGAGGAGACTTAATTATGAACAATTACCTTCAAAGATACGCAGAACTGGTTGTAAAGATTGGTGCTAATGTGCATAAGGGGCAGCGTGTAATAATCTACTCCCCTGTAGACACAGCGACCTTTGCTAGAATGTTGGCAGAGGAGTCATACAAAGCTGGGGCTTGCGAAGTGATCGTAGCCTGGAACGATGAAGCCATAAAGAAAATGAAATTTCTTCAGGGAGATGATGCTATCTTTGATTCTTTTCCGGAGTGGGAGGCGAAGCGTTATAACGATTATGCTGATGAAGAGGCAGCACACATTTTCGTGCGTTCCGCAGACCCTGAGCTATTGAAGGATGCTGCTCCCGATCGTATCAAACGTGACAACCAAGCCTTAGGCAATGCAATTAAATTTGCCAAAGAGAAGCAGCTGTCTTTCCAATACGCTTGGTGCATTGCCGCCATTCCAACAGCTGCTTGGGCTAAAAAAGTATTTCCTAACGTATCTGAAGCTGAAGCTTTGGAAAAGCTTTGGAATGCCATATATCAGACAGTTCGCATTGGTGAAGGTGATGCTGTATCTGCATGGGAAAACCACCTAGACATGCTAGCCAAGCGTACAAAGGTTTTAAATGATTATGATTTTCAAAAGCTTCACTATACATCGTCTAACGGAACTGACCTTTGGGTCGAGTTGCCCGAAAACCACAAGTGGATGTCTGGCGGTGCCACTTGTAATCTGGGGCATAGATTTGTGGCCAATATGCCTACTGAGGAAATCTTTACATTGCCAAAGAAAGACGGTATTAACGGTAAAGTTGTAGCCTCTAAACCGCTGGTGCTGAAAAGTGGTAATATCATAGAAGGTTTTTACTTTGAGATTAAAGATGGTAAAATCGTAGGAGTTGATGCCAAATCTGGTCTTGAACACCTACAAAATTCCATTACCATAGATGAAGGTGCCTCATATTTTGGAGAAGTTGCCTTGGTACCATATGATAGTCCAATACAAAACTCAGGTATACTGTTCTATGACACGCTGTTTGATGAAAACGCCGCTTGTCACTTGGCATACGGAAACGCCATTGACACTTTCAAGGACAATGTTTCTAAAGAGGTAAAACTAGCCCGTGGGATGAATGAATCCATTACCCATGTAGATTTCATGGTAGGTACAAAGGACCTTTCCATTGTTGGTTTCACTGCGGATGGTAAAGAAATCAATGTATTTAAAAATGGTAACTTTACATTCTAACCCTTTATTAGAATAATCGCTTAAAAGACCTTCCTCTTTCATTGGGGATGGTTCTAAATGAGTAGAAGTAAACCAAAATGGGACGGTTCTAATTAAATGACCGACAGGTCAGCTAATTAGAACCGTCCCCACTTATTGACTCCTTGGTCACAAGTCATTTAGAACCGTCCCCAACTCACATTTTGGCAAGGAAAAGGAGGCCCGCCGGCCTCCTTTTCCTTGTTTTCATTCTTCTTATAGGAGTTTATTTGAAGGATTACTTGTTTATTTGCCTGTACTTGCAGTCTCTCCAGCTATTTTGCCATGTGTAAATGCATCTGGAATGGCATTTCCACCAAGACGGTTTGTTCCGTGAATGCCACCTGTTACCTCACCTGCGGCGTATAGTCCTGGAATAATATTTCCATTGGCGTCGATTACGTGACATTGTGTATCTATTACTAGTCCACCCATAGTGTGGTGAACTGTTGGTTTACGTGCGCCCGCATAGAAAGGCCCTTTGTCAATTTTGTCTTTATAAAGCGTACGTCCAAACTGGTCTTTTGTTTTGCTATCAACATTTTTGTTGTAGTCGGCAACGGATTTTTCTAAAGCTTCTGCTGGCACACCAATCTGTTTAGCAAGATCTGCCAATGTTTCACCTTTGAACGCACGGCCTTCTTTAACTAAGTCACCGATTGTCTCATTAAAGTTATTTTTATCAGAATCTGATGGATAGCTATGAGAGTCAAGAACTACCCACATCCAGTCGTCAGTTTGCTCATAAAGTGCCTTTGTCATTACATCACGACGGGCATCTTCTGCCACAAAACGGTTTCCTTCTTTGTTAACGAAAATTCTGTTTTCTACTGTTGTTTCAATGTTGCCAGTTAGACTTCCCGTCTGAGGATCTCCCATAGGTAACAGTTGGATATATTCCATGCCTGTTAGTGCCGCTCCAACAGCTTCTCCCATTACCAAACCATCTCCAGTCGCACCTGGGTGATTGGTAGTCAATGTCTCAGCACCTAGCGTGCCCCACTGTGTATCGTATTTTTGACGCATCTCAACGTTAGCACCAAATCCGCCTGCAGCCATTACTACGCCTTTACTTGCGTTGATTGTCACAGTTTCGCCGTCTTTACCTGTAGCCACAATACCAACAGCTCTGCCGTCTTTCATCACAACTTGGTCTACATCGGTATTAAGCAATATCTCAATGCCATTGTCTTTACAATAAGTCTCTACTGCACTTATGTATCCAGTTCCAAGAGGTTGTACTGGATGGTGTGAACGAGGCCACAATGCACCTAACACTGTAAATAATTGGTCTTTTGTCTGAAGTCCAAGACCCTCTAACCACTTTAATGTTGGAAGTGTATTGTTTGTGAAGTTGATGATCAAGTCAAGATTCCCAGCTCTGTCTCCGCCTTCATATGTTTGCAGTGCATGGTAGGAAGGTGAGTCAAATAATGACTTTGATCCTGCTTTTTTCCAAGCTTCATACTCCGCTTTAACTTTTTCTTGTAACGCTTTGTGCTGCTCATTTTCAGACTTCGCACCAATCAACCCCTCAATGGTAGCCACTGGCCCAGCGTTGGCTGGTATAGCAGCCTGTCTTTCTGGATCTGAGGTGTTGTAAGCCGCTCCGCAAATAAGGGTGTTTCCGCCTACTTTAGGCATTTTCTCCACTACAATTACTTTTGAACCAGCCTGATGGGCAGATACTGCTGCTGCTAATCCTGCTCCACCTGCACCTATGATTACTATTTCAGTATCTTTTGTTACATTTTCCGCCTTGATTGCGGACTTGTCTATTGGTTGGGTTAGCAATTCAATATTTCCACCTGCCGCTTCTAACGCCATTTTAACGGCCTCAATGATACCGTTACTTGTCATAGATGCCCCAGCTATAGCGTCCACAGCCAAACTTTGATATTTTATAATATCACTTGGTAGCTGCTGTAAGGCCATGTCTGAAATCCCTACAGATTCGTTTTGCTCTACGATTTGAATATCAAGGATTGATGTTTTGTCAACAGTAACAGCTACCTTGATGTCCCCATGGATTCCCTTTCCTACGCCTTCATAGGTGCCTGGTGTAAATGTAACACCCTTCTCACCACAAGCAGTAAGTGAGGTAAATGCTAAAATTAAACATAGCACCACACTCAAAACTTTAAAGCTTTTTCTCATTTCTTTTCCTCCTAAATTTTTCCGTTTCTTTTCATGAACTGGTTCAATGAATCGATTCACCGAATAAGTTCATTATAGAATATTGATAAAAATTTGTCAATAACTTTTTGTTATTTTTTTATCAATCAAATTTGGAAAAAATTCCCTTCCAAAATTGCATTTTTTTTATTATAATAGGAGTATTAAGAGGTGAACAATGGAGAGACTTAAACCAAGACAGCAGCAAGCCATAGATACAAAACAAAAAATATATGAGAGTGCCATGACTCTCATTGAAAAACAGGGATTTGAAGAAACTAAAATCAGTGACATTTGTAAAGTAGCCGGTGTGTCTGTGGGCTCGTATTACAGATATTTTGACAGTAAATTTGATATTTTGGTAGAAACACTAATGACTGGTGATGATTATTTCAAAAAAAATGTGGAAGGAAAATTGGATACTGCCTCTGCAAGGGAGGCTTTATTGTTATATTTTTGGCACTACGCCGAAAAAGTCCTGCAAACACAATTTGATATCATAAAGGAGCTCTATAACCCTAAAAACAAACTTTTTTCTATTAAAGACCGTCATATGCAAAAAGTGCTGGTGGATGCCATTCATCACTGGCAAGAACGGGGCCAACTGATAGCCAATCTATCTACTGATGAAATGTGCAATTATCTATTTATAGCAGCGAGAGGGGTTGTGTTTGATTGGTGTTTGCATGATGCCAGTTACGACCTACACAAGGCAATGGCAGACTTTATGAATAGATTGATTTATGGGTTAGAAACAAAGTAGTTGACCAATGGGTCAGTTGTTTTCGCACTTCTCTTTTGCCATTTTGTTGTTTGTAATAATAAGCATTTCTTTTCCCTTTGTGTCGAATTCTGTCGAAATAAAAACAAAAAAGAGCGATAAGCATTGCCTATCGCCCTGTCGTTTTGCTCCAGAGTGTTGTCCAATTACAGTTCTTTTACCTGAGATTATCGTCACTAACTGGCCATTGTTTCAGTGATTTAACCTTTCGGTGCTACTGTTGCAGACTCTCGCGTAATCTTCATCCAATATTCGTGATAGCTATATAATACCATGTTGTTTAAAATTTCATAATACAATCTTTCTGTCTTTGTTATAAATTTTTGCGTTAGGAATTGCTTTGCTTTCTCTTGATCTGATGAACAAGTTTTACGCACTGGGTAGCTGCAATAGCTCCATCTGCTGCCGCTGTCACCACTTGACGCAAAGTCTTTACCCGAATATCCCCCGCTGCAAATATCCCTGGTAAATTTGTTTTCATTTCTTCATCGGTTCTAATATATGAATCCTCCATCATGAGCATGCCACCAAAGATATCACCGATAGGCTTTTGCCCCATGAATACGAATACACCGAACATGCCATCGGTAGGATCTGCGGTAATATCACGAGTTTCACCGGATTTCACGCCTTTTACAGCTATGGCATTCACTATGTCTTGTCCCTTGATTTCTTTAATCTCTGTATCTAATAAATAATGTATTTTATTGTTTTCTTTGGCTTCTGCTACCATATGCTCCGCGGCATCTAGCTGGCTTTCCTTGTGAATCATGGTTACTTTACGGGCAAACTTGGTCAAGTAAATCGCTTCTTCTACAGCCGCATCTCCTCCTCCAGCCACAAATACTTCTAAGTTCTGAAAAAACGCTGCATCGCAAGTAGCGCAATAAGACACCCCTTGTCCTGTAAACTCTTTCTCTCCTTTGCAACCAATCTTAGAAGCAGTCACACCTGCTGCAACGATTACGCAAGTGGCTTGGTAGGATTCTTTTGTGCATTTTACAGTCTTTATATCATCGCTAGCTTCAACGCTTAGCACGGCATCATATATTTTCTCGCAACCAAAACTCTCTGCCTGCTTTGCCATTTTAGTAATAATACTAGCCCCAGATTCTACCCCATCGGTGCCCGGATAGTTAGCAACCTCTGGTGTTTGCACGATTTGTCCACCATCACGCTCTTTTTCTATGATTAGTGTAGAGAGCCTTGCCCGGCCTGCATACAATCCCGCAGAAAGCCCTGCTGGTCCCGCTCCTATTATAATTACATCGTATTTTTTCATTAATTTGACACTCCTTTTGACTTGATTTAATTAGTATACCATAAGTGCAAGTCGTTAATACGATTTGCTTCATAACGGCACAATAAACGCATCTTGGCGTTTATTATACCATAAAACAAATTAGCCATGTGTCAAATTTGTGTTCAATGGGAACGGTTCTAAATGACAAAAACGCGATTGGGGACGGTTGTAAAGTGGGGGCCGCTTTGTGAGCCCGTTAGTACCGGCCCCCAAATCGCGATTTAGTACCCTCCCCCCCGCGTATTAGTTATATGTTTTTGTACAATAGGGTATTTTTGGAAGTTTTG
>JAVBKP010000131.1:0-10823 GCA_031553975.1 Anaerovoracaceae bacterium
ATCTTATACGAGATGAGTTTGACTTAATTCTAATTGATACAGGCAATGAAACAGACAATGGACTGGCAGTGGGAGGGATCAGCATTGCCGATGAAACCATGTTGGTACTCACCCAGCAGGAAAGTATATTGGCTAGATACGAGTCAATGGAAGATGTATATGAGCAGATAAAGGCATCTTTTGCCAAAATCATCATAAATAAGTACATGGAAGACGACCCACATGACTTAACCTATGTTGCAAGGCGGGCAAAACTATCAAAAGAAAGCATGATAACCGTTCGGTTAGCAAGATATGGAAGGCAGGCAGAGATGGACTATAGGACCCTTCTAGATTACCCCGAGGCGAGATTTAAGGAAGATGTGTTACAGATTGCCAATTACATAATGGAAAAAATGGGAAATTCGCCAATAAAAGGAGGTAAAGGAGGAAAGCGTTGGAAAAATTTCATATAGACGAATATCTAGCCGAAATCCACAGTGATCTAAGGACTGAATCCCAGAATACCAGGGGGGAAGATGGTTTTAAGAGCATATGCACAAAGGTATATAAAGAAATATCTAAAGAGTGGCAAGAACATAAGCAGGGCGCACATCACATGTTAGAGTTGCAGAAGAAAGCCATTATTGGTCATGACAAAGAAGTGGCGTATTATAAAGATAAAATTCAAACCGTGCTTCGGGGTCTTGGATTGACAAACGCCCAATGCCCAAGTCACTACCAGTCCATTGAGGATGGGATTTATCATGAAAACTGGGGGCTGGCTGGTATTAGCCAATGGTTTGGGGAGGCGTTCAGAGATAGCAGCTCTGCTAAAATCATAGGGGAGCGCATCTACTTCTTGCAAAACGGCAAAATGGTAAAACAGGAGCAAACCATATCCAGGGAAAGAGTGAATCAACTCATACGATCGTTACTTTTGCTTACACCAGAAGAGCGACTTGACAAAGATTTTCATGAAGTATACATGTTAGATGGGACGAGAATCACTATTTTTACTGGCAACTTGGTCAAGAAAAACCAGACAGCCATTATCTTTAGAAGATATATAGTGCCGACCTATAGCTTTCAGGAGCAGGTGGACAGGCATACGATCCCAGGCGCCGTAGTGCCCCTATTTGAATCTATGATTCAAATAGGGTATAACGTGGTCTTTACAGGGGCCGTACGCACAGCCAAGACCACGTTCCTGTCCACTTGGCAATCTATGGAGGATACGTCCTTGGAGGGGGTACTCATAGAAACAGATCCAGAGATACCATTGCATCAAATCATGCCAGAAGCCCCCATTGTGCAGATGATAGCAGATAACCATACCATGCCTAGCATCACAAAAAATCTATTGCGATCAGATGCCGACTATTTTGTGTTCGCAGAAGCGCGAGATGGGGTGGCCTTAGATACAGCCGTCAAATTGGCCAACAAAGGTACCAAACGAATGAAAATCACATTTCATTTGAGAGATCCCAAGGAGTTTTGTGCCGATGTAGCTGACGAAATAGTGAAGACCTATGGAGGGGACGTGAATCTCACTAGTTTAACAGTGGGCAAGAGCTTTGACTACATACTCCATTTTGTTCAGCTATCTGACAAAAGCCAAAAGCGACTAGCTGGCATATATGCCATAGAGGTGGATGATAAAGCGCAAAAAGTCGATATTATGCCAATATGCAAATATGACAAAGATAAGGATGACTGGGAGTTTATATACCATATGAGCCCTCAAAAGGCACAATACGGAGAGGAGGAAAACAAGCTAGAATTTTTTAAATTTAACCAAAAATTAAAAAATCTTGCAGCATATCTATGATAGGAGTAACATACAACCACATGCTTGGGTTAACCATAACACATACACTCTATATGATTTTTCTATTGGGTTTGCTGATGATTTTCGCAAAAGAGATACAAGTTTTGGGAAAGCAGATCAAACGAAAATGGCAGCTGACAAGGCGGTCAGCAAAAGCAAAGAGAAACACCATAATACAAGTCTCAGCCTTGCTGGCACTAGTTAGTTTTGCCATTGCCATTGGACAGTTTAATATGAACCAAAGTCTAATTCTCTCCCTTGGGATTGGTGGTGTACCCGTTATTGTGAGCCGTTATAGGAAGGAAAAAAATAGAAAAGGTAGCATGGACGAAAGTACAGTTTTTATCTCCTCGTTAATGAACGAGTATAGAATCAAGAATGGAAATATTTTGGAAGCCATGGAAAGTTTGGTGCTACATAGTAAAGACTTGAAAGTGACAAAACAAGCTACAGTCAAGTTGTTAGCTGGGTTCAGAGGTGCTAAAAACGACAAACAAAAGAGAGAATTGACAGAGATGTTTTCTCAAGAAATAGGAGCTGAGTGGGGAAAATTGATAGCAAAGAACATCTATATCGCTGAGAGCCAAGGTCTGAACATCGAACTTTCCTTAGAAGATATATTTGAAAATGCAAAAGATATGAAGACTATGGCAGAGGAACGAAAGAGACTGAACGCAGAAAGTGTCCGCATGGTCAAATACCTAGTGCCCATTGCATACCTAGGGTCAATTTTTGCCTGCGTCAAGTATATGGGCATGGGGCTGGACAAGGTGATTTCTAACCAGTTTGGAACAAAAGAAGGACTATTTATGCTGATCATTATGGGAATTGTATTTTTAGTCAACATCATGCTAGTAGAGGCGGTGAGAAACAAACGTTATGATTTTTAAAGAAAATGAAACACAAACTTTTAGAAAATATACATATTTGAAAAAAAGATTTTCTAGGCGAAATAGCAAGCTACAATCCATTGCTAGTCTATTAAAGAATAATCATTATGTGAAAAGTGTATTTCAAATCCTAAAGGAGAGGCAAAATGCTAGCAAAGAGGCAGAGATATACCAAGGATTGGGACAAATACGAAACTTGGCTATTGTATACAAGGGCAAGCCTATGACAGCGGATTATATTTTAGAACAGCTAATAAATCATTCGGTCAGTATGCGAGGCTATTATATAAAATTCTTATCTCTGCTTCGGCTAAATAGAAAAGAAGAAGCGGTGGAGACCTTTGTTCATCAAATAGACATGCCAGCAGCCGCCAATATGGCAAGATTGCTTGTAAGGCTAGATGAAATTGATCCAGCCCGATTAGAAGAGACCATTGCCATGTATCAGCGGAGCATTCGAGAAGAGCGAGTGACCAAGCATAAAGAAAGAGACGAGATAATCAGCGAATTGTTGTATTTTCCAGTGATTATGAATGTACTTCTCATATTTATGAACTTTATGATTATAGGGTATTTTTTACAACAAAAAGAGTTTTTGAAAATGTTTTTAGGATAAGAAAGAAAAGAGGGATAAATGAAACAAATTATAATTTTATTTTCAACAGTTCTGCTTGGAATTGCAATAAGTGGGTTTGTTATGAATTTAGAGGACTCTGCCAAAGCCATTACAGACCAAGTGGCTAGCGAAGTGACTGAAATGGTTCAAAGTAGAGGTGAATGACAAGTGAAGCAAGTTATTATTTTGTTTGCTACCATTGTGCTAGGCATAGCCATATTTGAAATGATAGCAGGAGAAGGGGATGTTAGTATTTATAGCAGTGTAAAAGATGTTTGGAAGCAAGAAATCAGCAGGCAACAATGAAGCAGATGATTATATTGATGGCGGTTCTGCCAATACTGCTAGTATTCGTATTGCAATTTTCCGTGCAAGAGCAGCGACGTTACGAGATAGCCAGGGGTGAGGCGTTGTTAGCCGTGTCCATAGAGAAAGCTAAAATGGAGGGAGGCTTTACCCTGACCAATAAAAGCCAGCTCCTAGGAGATTTGGCAAAGCTGTTTCAAGTTACAAGAGATGAAATACAAATGGACACAAGTTCTTCTGTGAAGTACAGGCAAAACTCAGCAGAGGGCATTGGGGATAGAGGCGAGATTCCTTATAAAATAATTATTCCCATCAAAAAAGTCATGGCAGGTGCCTCGCTGTTTGGCATATCTGAGGAAGAAAATAGAGGACAGTATGTGATGGAAGGCACCTTTGCTAGTGAAAGGTTGATGCCATGAAAACCGTAATCATATTTTTGAGCCTGCTGACCATTCATTTAGGATTGCTTGTATATCAAAGTGATGCAAATAGGGTGTATTATTTAGAAAAACAGGCAAGTAGGCTTGCTAGAGAGTGCGCAGCAGGTGCTGTGGGGCTGTTTGATGAAGAGGCCTTCGCTATGGGGAAGATGGAATTGAACCAAGTGGAAATCGAAAAGTACAGACGAGACCTCTTAGGGAAAGTGAAAGACGGTTCACTCGGTGTAAAGAAACAAAATATTGACCTAACGGTCAATATAACTGAACTGAGCGGGAATCAAATTGTGATTGCCACTGCAAAATATTGGGAGGATGATTTTTTTAGATTGCCGTTTCTAGAAAAAAACATGATAGAAAAGCAAATATCATATAGCGTAGAAGGGAGGATGTATGAAGAATAGAAAAAGGATTGGATTAATAATGGTGGCGGTAATGCTGATTGTAGGAACGTGGGTAATACCCGAAGATTCCTATGCAGCAACGGCCCTGCCCCCTATGGGGCTTAGCGGTATGAGTGTGGAAAGGAACTTGACAGACGTATTTACCTATACAGCACCTGCTTCGGGGCTATATCAAGTGGACCTTTGGGGACAGGGTGCGTATTATACAAACGGCTGGAGCGATGGAACCTATGATATAAGAGGCGGACATGTCAGTGGAACCTTAGGGCTAAAAAAGGGAGAGGTAATAGAATTTAGAAGTGCGCCAGGCGGAAACGGACCTACTGGAAATAATGGGCAAGCCGGTGCAGGGTTATTCATGGGTGAAAAGCTAATATTAGGTGCAGGCGGTGGCTCAGGGTTTAGTTGGCGCGAGGGCAAAAGTAGCAATTCAATAACTGGGTACATGTCGGTAGATCCCAATGAAATAGGTACATGGGGCGGGGGAGGAGGAGGTAGCTTCCAATATAAAAGCGAGACACCTCAAAATGGACAACCTAGCCCCAAGGGAGTTGCCGCAGGCAGAGCGGGGTGTAATTATGGAGATTTAGACTATATAGACGGCTATCTCAGCGAACAAGACCAAAATAGAAATACCCCTGCCAAGTTCAAACTAATCAATGTGGGCGCCAATATACCAGAACTAGAATCAAAAATCGAGATGCTGATTGCCAGCATGGCAGCCATGACACTAAAAGAAACTACGCCCATAATAACTGTTTTAGAAGGACATGATTTTAACGTCAGACTAAACCAATATGACCAGATGGACAGTATCAGTGAACAAGGCGTGGTGATAAGCAATCTAGATAAAGCTGACGGGTATATAATGCTCTCGGGCAAACTAAATGGAGAAGGATACAAAGACCTGGTGGTGGGAGGGAATGGATTTACATTCAATATAATTCCAGAACCAAGTAGTGCCACGGTGACAGCCAGTTTTGAAGATACATTCCCCTAATGTAAATCTGACACTATCGGATATTGCTGGTAAAGAGGGGCTGGCCTTTGTAGGCCTGGATATAGCTGTGCTAGAAGAGATCGAGCAAGCACGGGAAACCTCACCTAAGGCCATTGAGTATAAGGCAAAAGACGGAAAAGTAAAACGGGTTTTAACAAATGCTACCCATATCGATTTGCATCTTGGCGACGATAGCCAGTATAAGAAAGGGATAAAGCATAAGCTGGCAGTGAGGATGTTATATAAGACTTTGGGCAGTGAGAACCCTGATGTTCTCATGTTTTCCCCTGAGGGGGCGTTGAACCAATGGGGGGAAATAAAGGGAAGCGATTTCATTGTGTCATTTTTCACTGACACCACCCAAGGGAAAAATTTTACCGCCCATACTGACCAATGGGACAACAATAGAAATATATACAATAAAATCAAAAATATGGATAATAATGTTACTGTATTTGACAAAACCCGACCAGATAATACATACTGGAGTGGGGAAAAAATACTGATAAACCTTGAAACTAGGCAAGGTGTCAGTGAAAAATTACAACTAGAGGTGTCATTGCTGGATGACAGAAATCACACAGGGAATACATCCTATCAGACAGTCATACTGACCAATCCAACTAAGGTGACAAAAAGTCAAGAAAACTTTGAAAAATCAACACTTTTGTTTGCTGGAGAGATTTGGGATAGGGGGATGATTAATAGATGGGGCAACCACACGCCAGAAATACTGACCCTTCGGGTAGTACCAATAGTAGAGGGCAAAAGATTTGAAGAGGATAGTTTGTCTTGTGAAATTATTATGGACAATAGAGATCCGTTTTTCAGAATACACCAAATGCGGTAAAGGGAAGATGTAACGCGAGTAAAACAGAGGTTGAATGAGCATTATAATTGTGATATTATTTCAAGGGAATAATTACCATTCTTAACTCGCAGTGCGAGAAATTTTACCTATTAAGGAGTATAAAAATGGAACAAGGAAAAAAACTTAGCCTTTGGACACTTATATTCTTGATTGTAGTACCAACCTTCGGATTTGGTAACATCACGAATAACGTAGTAGCCTTAGGTGCTGCCTCAATTCCGTCATGGATTATTGTTGCGATATTGTTCTTCTTGCCGTTGTCACTTATGATTGCAGAACTGGCTTCTGTCAGTGATAAACAAGGTGGTGGTATCTATACTTGGATTAACCATGGACTGGGTGCCAATTGGGCATTTATCGGTTCTTGGTCATATTTTATCGCCAACTTATTTTATTTGCAGATGGTATTTGCAAGAATTCCTGTATTGATTTCATGGACTATATTTGGTGAAAATAGATTCATTGATACACCGGCCTATTTAGTGCCATTGCTTTCTATCATCGTAGCTGTTGTGTTCACGTTCATCGCTTCAGTTGGCGTAAAGACCTTCTCGAAGATCAGTGATATTGGAGGCATGTTCACACTGATTTCGGTAGCTGTTTTCGTAGTATTTGCCATTGTAGGCGTAGCAGCAGGTCATCAGCCAGCTACACCGCTTAGCACAGAAACCATGATGCCTGTATTTGATGTGACGTACTTTGCTACATTTGCTTGGTTGCTATTCTCTTTCGCGGGTGCAGAGATTGGTGGTACGTATGTGAACGAAATCAACAATCCAAAACGTACATTGCCTAAAGCAATTCTCACGGCCACCATGTTTGTTGCACTTGCCTACATCTTAGGATCTATAGCAGTACTACTGGTGGCATCACCAGAGACTATTCAAGAGGCAGGCATCAAGGACTCTCAGTACTTGGTATTCAAAATGTTAGCAGACCAGTTTGGACTCAACGGAGATATTATTGTTAAAGTATACTGCGGATTCCTAACAATAGCCTCCTCAGCGGCGTATATCCTTTGGATGGAATCACCGCTACGTGTAATCTTCTCAGAAGTGCCAGAAGGAACATTCCCGAAAGTGTTAACAAAGAAGGACGACAAAGGCATTCTAAAGAACGCGCTATGGATTCAACTCGTAGCAATCATCGTGTTAATCTGCATTCCAATGATTGGAATCGAGTCTATTGATACTTTCTTTAATATGCTTATGGACTTATCAGCGCTAGCCCTGATTCCACCATATATTATTCTAACGGCAGGATACCTAGTGTTTAGAATGAAGAGGAGCAATGACGGTAAATATACGGATATGTTCAAATCTCGAACATTGGCTATTGTTGCTGCTGTAGTTACATTTATTCTCTCTGTGGTAGCATACACAGGTGCAGGATTTGACTACATGGTGTCAGATGGTACAGCAGTAGAAAAATTCACAGCACTTGCAAAAGTATATGCAGGTCCAATTATTTTGATTGGCGTAGGATTTATCCTGCGTTGGGCTTCACAAAAAAGCCATGCTAGAAAAAAATAACTTACAATAATGAAAGCCCCTGACGGATTGAAGAAAACTTCAATCTTGTCGGGGGCTTTTTTCGTTTAGGCATTAAACCAAATGTCTTGGGAGGCCTTCGCCTGTGCATGTAGCATATGTAGACCGTTGATAGTCTTTAATCCCAATTCCTCACCGTAGGTCAGGAACTTTGTTTCACCAGGGTTGTAAATCAAGTCATAGAGAACTTCTGCACGAATAGATTCCTTTGATAGAGGGGAGATGCCCATGTTAGGCGAAGTCCCCACTGGTGTACAGTTGATGATCATATAATACTGCTCATCTGATGCATTAAAATCTTCATACGACACAACATCATGTGGCAAGTAGGACTTGCTATCTTTATCTCTAGAGACAAATCGTATGCAACGAGCACCCAAATCTTCTAAGACTTTTGTTACAGCTTTTGATCCTCCACCAGTGCCTAGAATGGCAATGGATTTGCCAGTAACATCAATATCATAAAAAACAAGGGAATGCTTAAATCCCAAATAGTCAGTGTTATAGCCCTTAGACACCACCTGACCATCCTCTTGGCTAAACAAAACCGTGTTGACGGCACCAATGCGTCTTGCTTCATCAGAGACAAAATCAAGAAGAGACATAACATCTGTTTTGAACGGAATGGTCACGTTGATGCCTGTGTAGGTAAGATTAGATTTATTGTCAGCTATAAAAGACTGCAAGTCATGGGTGTTCTCTATATTTACTAAAGTATAATCAGCACATGTTTCCATTTTCTGGAATAAATCCCCGTGAAGCTTGGGAGATCTGCTGTAGTCAATGTCTTTGCCGATCAAGGCAAAATGAAGTTTTTTCATTTTATTTCCTCAACTTTCTCTCACTAAGAACAAAATCAAGAGACACAATGGCAGCTATGGCTTCTACTACAGGCAACGCCCTAACTACGATGGCAGGATCATGTCTTCCCTTGATTTCTAATGTTGTGGGCTCCATGGTTGTTAGATTTACAGTGGGTTGTGGTTTTCCCATGGAAGCCGTTGGTTTAAAGCCTACATTGAAGGTGACAGGCATACCTGTAGTAATACCTCCAAGGCAGCCTCCGTTTTTATTGGTCGCTGTTTTGATGCTATCCTCTTCGATGATAAAGGGATCATTGGCATCAGAGCCTTTCATACTAGCTAGCGCAAATCCATCACCAAATTCTACACCCTTAACCCCTGGAATAGAAAACAAGAGGGCGGACAGTCTGCTCTCAAAGGAGTCGAAGAAAGGGTCTCCTAGCCCGACAGGTAGGCCAACGATGGAACATTCCACAATACCCCCAACCGAGTCACCTTCTTGCCTTAAATCAGAGATTTTAGCCGTTATATCTTTTTTTGTAGGATAGAGCATGTCGCCTAGGCGAGATATACGTCCAGAACAGAAGATACCATCCTCAGTTAAATATTGCTTAGCCAGACTGCCAGCCAATACCAAGGGTGCTGTGAGCCGTCCAGAGAAGTGTCCGCCACCACGAGGATCGTTAAACCCGTTGTATTTCACATGCCCAGTATAATCAGCATGACTTGGTCGCAATATTAAATCTCCCTCATAGTCGGCAGAATGCTGTCCGTTATTTTCTATCATAGCACATAGAGGTGCGCCTGTGGTTTTCTTTTGATATAATCCGCTGAGAATTTTGAACGTATCAGACTCTTGTCTAAGTGTACCTGTCTCAGGATTGCCTGGCGCACGACGGTCAAGATCATCTTGGATGGCTTCTAGGTCTATGGCGTGCCCAGAGGGCAATCCGTCCATGATTACCCCTATGGCAGGGCCGTGAGATTCACCAAAAAGTGTTAATTTTAAATTGTTTCCCCAAGTTGAACTCATAACAATGTATCTCCTATTTTTAACTTTTCTTTTACCAAGTCATACCCAATCACATCCACAAAATCTTTAAAGAAAGACCCATAAGACTTGGATACAGCCTCATGACCGCTGAGATGAACGCAACCGTTACATCTGATGGAGGCCACTGCCAAAGACATAGCGATACGATGATCATTCCATGAATCTACAGCAAAGGCATTAAGGCTTTCTTTGCCACGAATCACAAGGCCGTCCGTCATTTGCGTAATGTCAGCGCCCAAGCGAGCGAGTTCGGTGGATATGGATAGCAACCTGTCAGACTCTTTTAGGCGAAGTCTTGCGCCGTTGATTATGTTTGTTTCACCTTCAGAAAAGGCACCAAGAACAGCCAGTATGGGTACTAAATCAGGGCATCCCGATACATCTATGGTAGTTCCGTGGGTTTTGGAACTTTTGACAATCAAATCCTCCCCATCAAAATAAAACTCTCCGCCCATGTCCTTTACAATATCAAGAATCACTCGATCTGCTTGTATGGTAGACTTTGGGAGTCCCTTAATTCGGATTTCGTGAGGGGAACCATCTGGCTGTGGCGGGTGCAAAAGACCAGCTACGATGAAAAAAGCTGCTTGGGAATAATCGCCTTCGACCAGCGAGTTCCAATCTGCAGGCACATATTTTTGATTTCCTGCAATGGTGTATGTATATTCATCTTTCTGCAATACACATATTTTGTGTTTTTTGAGAGCGTCTATTGTTAGCGTCACATAATCCGCAGACTCAAGCGGGGTAGTCAGTTCTATTGTAGAATCTCCCTCAAGGAGTGGCAAGACCAATAACAAACCGCTGATAAACTGTGAGCTAACATTGCCAGGGAGACGAAACGTACCTGGGCAAAGCTGACCTTTGACAGTGAGAGGGAGGGTTCCGTCTGTTAAAGAATATGCAATGCCATGGGCTTCAAATAGATCAAGATAAGGTCCCAATGGACGTGCGCTGAGTGACTCGCCTCCAACAAAGGTCACAGGAATGTCTAACAAACATGCCAGTGGTATGAAAAAACGCAAAGTAGAGCCAGAATCCCCACAATGCAAATTCATAGATTTATATTTTTCTTTATCTTC
>JAVBKP010000040.1:0-21844 GCA_031553975.1 Anaerovoracaceae bacterium
ATCTTACCAAATGCTGTGTTTATCAGGATGTGCTAAGGTCATCCGAATCACCATCTGCATATACCGGCTCCAAATAATCTCCGTCTTCGGTATCATTTGATTTGTTTGTATACAGCTTTGACCAGCGCAATGCGTATTTCAGCCTTTTATTATACGCTGTCAGCATAGCCTCCGCGTATCCATAGGAACCGGCTTTTCTCTCTTTTGCGGTACGGCTGATATCTCTTGCGGAAAAGGCGCCGACTTTATCCTTAAAAATATCATCCCGCATGGTTTCACCAAATGCGTTAATTAAATGGGAGATGCCTTTCAGCATATTTGCAGTCAGGGAATTAATTTCCCCCTCCCATGTTCCGATACACAGCCTGAGCGTACGATCCAGAACATGAAAACCGTACCGTTTATGTATATATTCAAGCGATGCAACCGCGCAAATTCCGCCCGGAACTTTATTGGAAGTAATCGACAAACCGTATGATTCGACCAAATCCTTGATAATAAGTTGCTCATCGTTGCCCGCTTCTACATTTGCTGTAAAAATTTCATATGGAAGCAGGGATCTGATAAATTTTTGCTGGTTGGCGAAAATGTCGGCTTCCTGCATATAATCCAAATCATCATAAATCATACACCAAACCGGGGTGTCGCGGGAACCGGAAACAATAGCGACAATTTCAATTGTATGTTGACCGTTGAAAACATAATTGATACCATCACGCCGACTCACCTTCACAGGGTTGATTTGATAAAGGTCAAAGTTTTCTACCGTACGATGAATATGCGCTGCCGATAGATTTCGTTGATATTCCTGATTGGATACCAAATTTTTAATTGGAATTTGTTCAAAATGAACTTTCGGAATAAATATGTTAAAATTTTCCATTAATCTTCCTCCCTAATAACTAAAAGCATCACATCAACAACTGACCTAAGCCTTGATAATTCCAATTCAAGTCTGTGCCTCACATCACTGGAAACCTCTACAATCTTTGCAGATGAATGTGTACGATGGATTGAGCTGATCCATGAAGGAATGGTTAATGCAAGGCTAATTACTCCTGCATCTGGATCATATACAGGCATTTTTTTTACTGAATCAGCTCGAATTGGTGGAAAATATGATTTTGAAGCTTTCCTCTTTGTAGTGGTATTGTAAACACCTAAATAACCTACAGACTCTTCTAGCAAATCTGTACTTATGCGTTGGATGTCAAGCGGCAAAAGACGGGAAAGTTCTACAGCCCTTTCTTGGGAAATCTTAACTTGTCCAGCTAAAATTTTTATAGCCAATGTTGGTTCCACTTCCGCCAAAGAATCAATGGCACGAGCATATACGCCATATTTGTCGACAGTAGCAGGCGAAATATTATACACCTTACCAAGCCGCCCACTGGTACCACCGATAGTTTTGCCAAAAGGCTCTTCACTCAATATTCTAGGTTCACTTTCTTTCCTCATATATTGATTTACCCTAACTGCGTTATGTGCACCAATACATTTCTCCACTTCATATCTTTTTCCAATTAGGTATCTACGTGCTTCTTCAGTAATATTATCACGTCCCAGCTGATTGGCACATATCCACGCAATTGCTTCCTCTTTGTTTTTCAAGAAAATATGTGCAACTTTGAAAGGAATCTTCTGGCGCATACAGATTTCATAACGGCTATGACCATCAAGAATTGTTTTATTCCATACGCATATCGGTTGCAGACAACCATTATCAATAATATTCTCTTCAAGTTGCTTTCGCTCATCCGATGAAAGTGGCGGTATAAGACGTTTAAATTCTCCATCTGTCTTTAATATATACAAATCATATTCTGTCATTATATCCACCTTCATTTATGTTAAAGACTGTATAGCCTTTAAATATATTCACCTGGGGTTGCTTACGATGTTCCTCCACAGACGTCCCAAATTGATTACGCCATTCCACTGGAAATATAGGCGTGGAGACGGCCTTTGCGTCTTCACCATCATGCAAACTCCGCTTATAACTTTCCGTTGCCTTGAGATCAAAAGTAAATAGACACGCATCACCACTACGGACCAGCTTGCCAAGTAACTTATAACGATATTCGGGATTCCATCCCATCATATCCACGATTTTAGCAAATAATATGTGGCAAGTAATTTGTTTTGGCTTTCGCTTTTCACCCATTGTACACCATCTAAAAGAGTCTTTCTCATCTTCACCGCTCGGACATACTGCAAGTTTAAGTTCCTTTGAATTCACCAGCATCTGCACATAGTTCACGTTCGGAAGCAGATTTAGACAGGCAGCATTAAGTGAAACCTTGTGGTTAGTAAATGTGATAGAAGGCTCCTTAATATGGGCAAAGAACTCGCCTCGAACCACTTGGTATCCATCATAACTGAACGCATCTTCTGCCATAATTTCTTTTTTATGTTCTTCCATCATTCCCCTCGCCTTCCTCCTTCATATCTTGGATTATCTGCTTGATACCTCTTGCGATTTCCTCAGGATTGGTTATATTCAGCCCACGTGGGTTGTTATATGGTTGCCCCTCTATCGTTACATCCCACATACCATTTTGATCAACAACCATGAGTTCCCGTGCTTGTGTATGACGATAATAGTTATTGCCAAAATTGGTTGTCCATGCCTGTGGAAAAGCTGCTATATTATTCTTTGGTCCTAAAACCTCGCCCTCTCGCATATCAAATATAACAATTGCTTCGTTGCCCTTTTGTCTGCGTATACCACGAACTCGATATTTACACGCTGGGTCCCAGCCTAACAGTTTGTAGATCGTGCCCATGTATGCAGCGCCACTAATTCTACGTGAGCAGTAGTTATTTTGATTAATATTCGCCCATTTAACTGCATTTCGCGATTCTTTTGCACTTTGCCTCACCACAAACAAACGTTCTCTTGGATGAATCAGCATTTCAATATAAAGCACTTTATTAAACTTACGTATACATTCGGTACTGAACCAAACACCATTGATCGAAAGTGTTACACATACTTTTCGGGCTGTAATAAAAAATTGTGACCGAGCAATCTCAAACCCTCGCAAATCAAAATCGCCAAATTGTGCCACAATCTCTATGGTTTTTGATTGCATCTGAATTATTTCGTCATCAACACTGGATGATGCCTCTTGGTAATCTTCGTCCTTGAAATTAGCCCAGCGTGGGTTAATTGAAACAAATCCTTTTAATGCTCCCTCAGTGATAACCCTTAGTTCTGGTAGAATGCCCTTGTTGCCGTATTTTACATTGCTTATCAAGCGCTGGACAGCAATGTAATCATCTCGTGAAATGATTGCTTCGTGGTTATCCTTTCTTGTATATTGGTTATGACTATCACGATTTTTCCTTGACAAATGATCGAGATAGCTAGGTGTCCAAGTTTTACGGGCACGTATGTCACCAGAATGACGTTCATTTTGTAGAATTTGTAATATGGTGCTAGATGACCATACCGTGTTGTTCCTTTTTGTTGTCCGTCCCAACGTACTAAGCATTTCTGAAATTTGCTGGCAAGTATATCCATAAAGATACATAAAGAAAATTAGCCTTACAGTCTTTGCTTCTTCCTCGTTAATTACGAGATTGCCCTCTTCATCCTGATCATAGCCAAGTAACGGTGGTGTCAAAAATATCCCAAATCGAAAACGTTTTTCAATAGAATCTTTCATGATATTGCTTTTAATATGCGATTCTTCTTGCGCTAATGTGGCTATGAACGACAAACTCATCTCACTGCTACTGTTCAGCGTGTAGATATTCTCCATTTCAAAGAATACGCCAACAGGTGATGGCATAGCAGCCAGTTGCCTAACGCTCCCAATGCAGTCTACGACATTACGGGCAAACCTAGAAACACTTTTCGTCACAATTAAATCAATTTTACCTGCTTTGCAATCAGCAATCATTTCAACAAAAGCGTCACGGTGCTTCAGCGAAGTACCTGAGATTCCTTCATCAGCGTATATTTTGATAAGGTGCCAGTTTTCATGCCGGCCTATCATATCTACATAATAATTTTTCTGCAATTCGTATGAAGATGTTTGCCTTGGATCGTCGGTAGAGACACGAACATAGACAGCAACACGTTTTTCGCTATAATCCTCAAAGAAATTTTTTTGTGGTATAGCTGGAATGACTTCAATCTCATCAACATTAATCCCTTGGTAGCGGGCACGGATTTTATCTTTTTTATTGCTAATGTCTTTTAATCGTGTTTGATTTTCTAGCATAGAATTCCTCCCCCTTGAAGTCGCATAAAAACATTATAAAAAGCATTCGATAAAACTAAAATAAACCATAGGTCTACCAATTGACCTATGGTTTATTTTTAAGCATTTAATTTTAAAATTTTTTGAATTGCAATGAAGTCAATGGTCATTCCGTAGGCACTTTTTCATTGCCGAAGCAATTTCGTAAATAATTTGCTTTTCATTCCCGCTACAGTCTTTAAAAAGTTCGACCAAATCAAAATGATATTCTAATGGGTCATTGATTTGATTGCCATTGAGCAAAGTGTCTACTGTAACTCCAAGAACGTTAGCAATAAGCGACAGTGCGCTAAGACTTGCTTGTTTTGATGCTGTTTCGATATGGCTTATGTACGTGACAGAAACGTCTATCTGCTCTGCAAGTTCTGCTTGAGATAATCCTCTCATTTTACGAATCTCCTTGACCCTCCGGCCAATGCGTTTAAAATTAATTGGCATGTGATATATCCTCCTATTATGTATTTATACGAACTATCGTTGCATACATAATAGCTGAATAATAGAGCCCAACATTCCTCACCACAAAAAAAGAAACCCCAGCCTAAAAGGCTGTAGTTTCTCTGATTGTTCCTTTAATCACAAGGTTTATTGAATGGTGCTGACTTCAATTCTTCTGTTGATTTCTTCTTTTTGCTCTAATGGCTCTAACGGATACCCAAGGGCAACTGCTGCTACAGGACTAAATCCCTCTTGAAGGTTTAGCTCCGAAAGTAGTTCTGGATTTTTTTTAACTCCCGCTATGGCTCCCATGATATATACACTTCCTACACCTAAATCTGTTGCAGCGAGGCACATATTCTCTATGATGCAAGCTGAATTGGCAATTCCTGCTTCGTTTCCAAATTGATTTGGTTTAGCAGAAACCACAACAAGAGTCGGCGCTCCATAGAGAGTTTCCATACCTGGCTTCCCGAAAATCTCTCCTCCTGCTACAGATATTTTTTTGATGAAATCTGCCTTTTGGATTACTGTAATGTGTGCATGGTCAAATTGTCCCATTGCGATTGGTGCTGCCGTTCCAGCAGCTACGATTGTTTCAAGCTCTTTTGCCAAAATTTGCTCTGGTTTGAACCCTCTTGTTGATTTGCGACTTGCAATTGCTTTTAATGTTTCCATTTAAACTCTCCCCTGATTTTTATATTTTTTATAGTACTATTATACATTATTTTTAACTTGCTTTCTTATTTATTTTTGCAAATTTTCTTTACAGGTATCCATACCTCTTACCTCTCCAATTTCAACGCTGCATCTAACATATCGTGATTTATATGCAAAAAACAGCATACAATGGCACTGATTTAATATTGTTCTCTAAACCAAAATTTTTGGCAGAAATGCGGATGCCTTGCTCATTTTCATATCTTGACATAAATACGCCCAAGCTTTTTGCTTTAACATTTCCTCCTGACTTAACTTCAACTGGCACTACTTTTCCTTTGGCACTTTGGATAACAAAATCGACTTCTGCAGTAGCATTCGACTCCCAATAGTAAACTTTATGTCCATTTGCAATTAGATTTTGAGCTACATAACTCTCAGCTAACGCTCCTTTAAACGTGCTATCATAGTTACCATTTAATACCTCTAAATTAAACATGCCAGATTTTGCAATATATAGGCCGATATCCGACATGTATAACTTAAATGCAGAGATATCTCTAAATATTTCTAGGGGTGTTTTTCCATGTTCAATTTTATCGCATTTTATAACAACACCGGCAGAAATTAACCATTGTATCGATTCTCCAAAAAGATTTGCAGTAGCCCCTTTACGGATTAGTTTATATTGAAATTTTTTATTTTCTTTTGCAAGTTGAAATGGCATAGAATTATAGCTACTTTCAATCTTCATACTTTCGCTTTTTGTTGCATATTTACCCATATCAGCAAGGTACGAATTTAAGATATTATCCTGAACCGAAGAGACATTTGTCAAAGAATTAGAAGATATATATTCCTTGATCACCGCTGGCATCCCTCCCACTACAAGATATTGCCTGTAAATGCTTAGTAATTCTTCATGGTGGATGTCTGGCATAGAGCGATTTTGAGCAAAACAGTCTCTTATATCAACAGCATAATGCTTTTTATCAATCGCCCATAAAAACTCTTCAAAATCAAAAGGGTATAAAGTAAGCATTTTGACCTTGCCAACGGGAAATGAATATTTGTCGCGATTGACTGCAACACCTAAGAGGCTGCCTCCTGCAGCCACATGATATTCTGGGGCCTCTTCCGCAAAGTATTTGAGTGATGTAAGAGCTCTCTCGCATGCTTGAATTTCATCAAAAATAACCAGGGTGTCCTCTGGAATAATTTTGACATTTAAGACCGTTTCTAATTTAGGTATAATCACATTTGGAGAGATATCATTTTCAAAATATACTGCTAAATGTGGCATTCTTTCAAAATTTATATAGACTGTATTCTTATAATAATCATGTCCAAATTCTTGCATGATGTAAGTCTTACCCACTTGACGTGCACCATATATTAGTAGTGGTTGCCTTGTTGCGTTTTTATCACCATTCTTCCAAGCCAACATGGACTTAGTTATTTTTCTTTCCATTGCAATGACCTCCAGCAGTATTCTTACTAGAAAGTATATTCTATCAAAAAGGCTATGTCAATAAAAATCATTTTAAAATGACTTTTTCATAATGAACAAATCATTTTAAAGTAATTTGTTCAAGCCAAAATCTACTTCTTGCAAAAATAATTTCTTTGTATTCCTCTACTTCTCAAGCTCAAAAACTCTACTATAATCGCAAAAATCGCTTGATTGTCAGAATTGATATGTAGCCTGCTTTGGGCGAGCCATTGCTCTTCGGGCGTTGGCCTCGTACATTACTTATGAATACGTCAACTTACTGACAGCCTCTTGTTCAATGGAAATTCCGTTCCACGATTTTTACACGCACGCCTAGCGATATTTCCTACATAATAAAAAAGAAACAGCTGCCTAAAGTGGACTGCCGTTTCTCTACTCGTTCCTGCCATGACAGGGTTTACATTGTGTTTTTTGGTTAATAGTGTGGTTAGGGAGTTTGGGGGGTAGTTTTTCGTATGGATGCTTTACTTTTTCTTCACAGGTATCCATACTTCACTTTTATAATTTGGAAGGCTTGTATCTTTCCCTTCATTCCACAGTATTTCAGGACCGCCAGTCATCTCGTATCCAGAAGACGCAAACCATTCGGAGTAGATTCTACCCCAAACACGTTGCAACTCCTGAGGGAAAGGGCCTATGGCCGTAAACACTGCCCAGGTAGAAGCCTCCACTGGTAATGCTTCCCAATCTTTAATACCTGGTTTTGTAGTGGCAACCCCAATGTATTGATCTATTTCTGTGCCTTCTCCTCTGTCTTCCGAAAAGTTGGCAGATACACATAAAATGCCACTTGGATCAACATTTGAGAGTTGCTTTAAGGCAATAAAATCCTTTTCTGTTAGGCTTGCCCACATGGAATCCATTTGGTGGTTCACACCTTCGTACACCAACGTAATCCTTTTTTTAATCCCAACAATCTGAAATCCTTCTTTTTCAACGATACGATAATTCATTTCATTTCCTCCTTGAATTTTTAGTTGAAAGGTCATAGGTGGAAAAGCTTTTAGATTGATATTGTCTTTTCTTGCTTGTGATGGCGTAGCCCCATGTAGATTTTGAAACGCTTTACTAAATGAGTCTGGTGATTCGTACCCCAATCGTAGGGCAATATCTATAACCTTTTCGCCTTTGTTCTTGAGTAGGCTAACAGCAAATGTCAGCCTCCTGCGACGAATATAATCCCCTAAGGACATGCCTGCAAGATAAGAGAATACTCTCTTGAAGTGATACTCTGAGCAGCAAGGGGAGTGTCCCAGATTTCGTGTAAATGAATAACAAATACAAAATAATGTAATACTAAAAATGCGTTTACTCATGAGCGGGATAGGGCAATGCTGAGGAGCAACCCGAGCAGCAAATGAGGTTTTGCAGGATGGCGATACTTAACATTAGGTATCGTCTTTTTATCGCCATCTTGTGAAAACAAAAGCGGCAAACCTCGGGGTCCGGGGCAGAGCCCTGGGTCTCATTTGACATGAATCAACTTGCGTTTTTTCTTAAGAACCTGTCCTCGAAAAATATCATGAGTTGTCCTATTATTATACCCCAATCTCGCACGGGCATACTCCATTTTTTGGTAATCTCCTGTATTGACAAATACACTGATTTTCTGACAGCTTCATCTGTCGGATAGGTTGTCTTCGTCTTTGTATATTTGCGCAGCATACGGTGAAATCCTTCTACTGCATTGGTCGTATAAATGATGCGTCTGACTTCATCAGGATATTTGAAATAGGTGGATAACTCAATCCAATTTTCTCGCCACGACTTCGTAATTTGCGGATATTTTTTGTCCCACTTTTCGCCGAATAATTCTAGGTGAAACTCAGCATCGTCTAATGTAGGGGCTTGGTAAATCCTCTTTAAATCTGCCATTACGGCCTTAAGATCTTTGTAGGCAACAAATTTTGTTGAGTTTCTGATTTGATGAATGACACAAAGTTGCTGCTCTGTTTTAGGAAAAACCGTTTCTATTGCTGTTGAAAATCCAGATAAATTGTCGCGACAAACAATCATTATGTCGGATACACCTCTATTTTTAAGATCGTTGCATACGCTTGCCCAAAAGGAGGCGCTTTCATTTTCAGATATCCAAATACCCAAAATATCTTTTTTGCCTTCCATGTCTATTCCAAGTACGGAGTAAACACATTTGTTGATGACCCTGCTGTCCTTTCGAACTTTGAACACAATTCCATCTAAAAACACGATAGGGTATACGCTATCAAGCGGCCTTGCCTGCCACTCCATTACAGCTGGCAATATCTTATCTGTTATGCGGCTAATCAGGCTTGCTGATGCCTCTACTCCATAGATTTCTCGCAGGTGATCTTCGATGTCACGGTTTGACATTCCTTTTGCATACATTGCGATAATTCGACTTTCTAAATTGTCGGTCTTTGTCTGATATTTCTCAATTAATTGCGGCGAACACTCTCCATTTCGGTCTCTTGGGATACTAATTTTTGTCTCGCCAAATTCGCTTTGCAGTGTCTTTTTACTATACCCATTGCGGCTATTTCCGCTGCCATTTCCAGCTGTGTTATGCTTGTCATATCCTAAATGTACTTCCATTTCTGATTCAAGCATTTGTTCAATGGTTCCTTTAAAAAGGTCTTTCAACAGGGCCTGTACATCCCCTAAATCTTTACATTCGCTAGCTAATAGGCCAATCAATTCTTGTTGTTTTTCGTGCATGGTTTTAATCTCCTTTTCTTTGGTGATTATTTCCATTTACACGAAACTATATACGTCCTCAGCAAGCAATCTTTGACATCTCATTAAAATCAATATCATCTGCCAAATGGTCTTCTATATATTGCATAGCAAGATTGATTTGTTTCAGTGAATCCATTTCCACCCACCCTTTCTAACTTTTGGTATACAGAGCCTCTCCGCTACGCCATCCAACCTTCAAGAAGTATAATATCAGCAATACTGTGAGGATACCCGTCATTTTCATTGCAATTTATGTTGGTATTCTTTGTTATACAAGTCAGCCACATATTCTCAAGATTCCGTTTAAATGGCTCAGCCTTTGGCGTATGAACGCTTTCATCACACTGTTATTTCTATTTGATTTGATTCGGGATCAAGAATACAGCTTTCATAATAGCCATCCCCCGTTGTTCTAGGCTCACTGGCTATTGCAAAACCATCATCCCTGAGCCAGTTTGTCAGCTTGTCGACCGCTTCATTGCTACCAACTGAAAAAGCAATGTGTACAAACCCTAGGAATGCTTCGCCCTCTCCACTTTTTTTCTCTTTTACCGTTGGTTTTTGCATTAATTCTACCCTAGCGCCATCATCAAATGTTAAGAAATATGATTTAAATTCCTTCTTTTGATTGTGATATAGCGTATTGGCAGTAGCTTTAAAGTACTTCACGTAAAAATCTTTCATTTTTTCTAAGTCCGTTACCCAAATCGCTATGTGCTCAATCTTCATTGTATAGTCCTCCTAAAATTTTAATATTCGGGCTTCATATATTAGCCCCTCTTAGCATAAATTGTTGGTAGTGATTTTGGAAGGGGTGATATGCGATGGATTTGATTTCTGCACTTTTCGCTCTCTTCGCAGGCGTATTTACCACCATACAAACCACCATTGATGCCAGACTTGCAAAATATGTAACCCCTAGCATCGCCACACTCCACAGCCTTGCCACTGGTATGGTCTTCATACTGATTATTAGTTTAGTAAAAGGCAATATGGGTCGTTATGCCCGTGTCATGCATATAAATCCTATTTTGTTAATTGGTGGAATCTTTGGGGCTTTTATTATCTATTTTTCTGCTAAAGCCATACAAGTCATTGGCGTATCAAAAACGTTGATTTTGATAGTTGCAGGACAGCTCCTAAGTAGCTTCTTCCTTGATGTTTTTTTATATGATGCCGATGTTAATTTTAAAAAAATAATTGGCATAGTACTATTTTTAATTGGTGCTCTTGTTTTCATTAAGGAATAACTGATTGTTTACACCTCTATCCAATACCTTCTTGTAACACGAGGTTTGTCATTGACTAGAATTTCGGTAACGTCTTGTAGCACGGCGCCATTTTTCTCCATGACCCTCCATGAAGCCGCATTCTCTGTATCGCATGTGAGCAAAACTCTTGGAATTTCTAGTTTTTTTGCTTCCTCAAGAAGTAGTTCTAGCTGATATGTACCGTATCCTTTGCGCCAATGGTTTGGATTAATGCCATAACCAATATGCCCACCAAATTTCTCTAGTTTCTCTGTGAGCCTGTGACGTATGCTGCCTGCGCCTAAGAATTCAGTGTCATTCACCAGCCAAAATACACTTTCAGGCACAAATCCTTCTGGCAAATTTTCCCCTCGCCGTAGCTCTTCATATTTGGTGAAAATCGTGTCTTTCCACTCCTGGAACGTATCTGGATTGTGCATTGCGTATTGGTGCGCAACGCCCTTCTCTCTCGCTAATTTGCAAGCTTCTAAGTATCCTCCTAAATACTTGTCAGAAGGTGTAATCAAACGTATATTTTGCATAATCCTATCTCCTCTATTTTATTTAAATTTCTCTCACTGCATCAAAGGCAAGTTCCAATGCCAATTGGTAAGATGCCTTCCCCCATTGCCTAATATCATGACACTGTACATCTGCTAAGGAATCTGCTGTAAATAATAGTTGCCCAAACAAAATTCCCCTAAATTCTGCACAGGCGGCCAATGCCGCACATTCCATTTCTACTACACTACAGCCTTCTGCGATTCTATATGCCACCATCTCTGCCGTTTCCCTAAAAAATCCATCTGTGGTCCATGTTTTACATAATTTATATGCAACCCCTCTTTTTCCCAAGGTCACTTCAATTGCCCTTATTGCCATAGTGTGTAATGAAATCGTTCTTTGGGGTGGCAGATAGTGGTACGAAGTTCCCTCATCACGTAAGGCTTCTGTAGGAATTAAAAATTGATTCTCTTCCATATCCACCAATGTACCACAGCATCCTACTGCAACGACCTCAGTGGCTCCATGGGCAATAAAAAACTCTAAGATTTGGGTTGCTGCTGCCGCACCCACAGGCACTTGGCAAAATGCTACTTCGCATCCGTTATGTGTTGTTTTGTAGATTGGAAAACTCTTTGTCATGCTCTCAAATACCAAGACAACTTCACAGCTTCTTTCAAAGGCATATTCTTCAACTTCTTTTTGGAGAAAAGCAAGTACTGCCTTTCGGGGCAAACATGCCTTTTGTTTATGCCCTGGCATGATGACAGCCATTGGCTCAGTATCATATTCTAATATGGGTATTTCATTTTTAATTAACGTCATGATTTGGCTTTTGTCCCCCTTTCTTATTAAACTAAAAAACGACCATAGGCTTGTTGCCCTTGGTCGCTTCATGTCTAAACCGCCTATTTTTTAACAGTATACGCTTGCTGCTGTGTAGTGTCAAGACTTATTTTATTATTTCTTTATCTCCCTCTTCTGTGCTCCTGGCTGTACCATACATAGGACATGATGATAGGAATGAAAACCAGTACCAATACCACACCCATCATGATGGAAAACATCACTGAACTGTTTTTAATGAATCCAGATGCTATCATGATAAAACCACCCATTAACCACAGTCTACCTGCCAATCTATGTGTCTTATTCCACACTTCTACGCTGGATAAGGTCCAAGGTGTTTTTATCCCTGCAAAGAAGTTGCTTTTCATCTTAGGCATATAGTTCCCAATCACCATGAATAACAAGCCGATGCCAATGGTCACTAGGAAAGTGATGGAAGTACTGCCGGGGTGGATGCTTTCAAGCAATGTAACGCAGTGTATGGCTGCCATGAATATGGTTATAAAGACAGCAATTACAGCATATGCCCCGCCGAATTTGTCATAGTTGGCTTTTCTCGGATCAATGGATGGCAAAAAGTACATAAATATAAGAATGACCATGCCCATGAGCCCTGTTATCCATACTTGGTCTTTATCGCCATACCTGTTCACTTCTCCATTGATGCCCCAATGCACCGGCATTTGATCGGGCAGTTGCTTGTATAGGACTAGCGTAATTACAATTGGCACTAACGCTGCCACAAACCCCAATATCCATAGTTTGCTTTTTTTATAATTCATTTTTTTCCGCCCCCTTCAATGATGTAATCCATCCAATAACTTCTTCTAGCACTGACATGTTCAGCTCATATGAGATAAACTTCCCCTTTTTTTCATCTGCTATGAGTCCTGCGTCTTTCAGTACAGATAAATGATGTGACATGGTAGCACCTGTCATCTCAAATTTTTCCCCAATTTCGCCTGCTGTCATTGTTCCCTCTTTTAATAAATTGAGTATCTCTCGTCTAGTGGGGTCCGAGATGGCCTTTATGGTTTTTTGAAATCTCATACCTTCGCTCCTTTCTTTCATAGGGCCTGCAAAAATTCCCCTCTGCAAATACATTTAGATGTTTATCTAAATATATTATACGCCTATCAAATCTTCCTGTCAATAACATTTAGATGGTTTTCTAAATGTTAATTTCTATTTAATTCATATGTATAATATGATAGAATCATATGGTTAATTGTTTTTATATGGAGGATATAAAATGTCAAAGATACGGGTGGGTATTGTCGGATATGGCAACCTGGGGCGCGGTGTAGAGCTTGCATTAAGCCAAAATCCAGATATGGAACTGGTGGCAGTGTTTACTAGAAGAGATCCTATGGAGCTGGTAACGGCATACCCAAATACTGCTACATATAGCATTTCAGATGCCGAGAATTTTGTGGATAAAATTGATGTCATGATTCTTTGTGGAGGTAGTGCTACGGATTTAATCGTCCAAAGTCCAGGGTTCTCAAAGCTATTTAATGTCATAGATAGTTTTGACACCCATGCTAGAATTCCTGAGCATTTTGCCAATGTTGATGCCGCCGCTATTGAGGGTGGCAAGATAGCTATCATCTCTGTTGGCTGGGACCCAGGTTTGTTTTCTCTAGCAAGGCTTTACTTTGGCTCTGCCCTTCCCAATGGTAAGGATTATACATTTTGGGGCAAAGGGGTGAGCCAAGGTCACTCTGATGCTATTAGGCGCGTGGTAGGTGTGGAAAATGGTATACAGTATACCGTGCCTTCGGTGGATGCCATAACGAAAGTAAGAGATTTCAAATATCCTGCTTACTCTTCTACTGATCAGCACAAAAGGGAGTGTTATGTCGTAGCTAAACCTGGTGCTTCTACTAAAGACATTGCAGAAGAAATCAGTTCAATGCCTAACTACTTTGCGGATTATGAGACAGAGGTCCACTTCATATCCAATGCTGAATTTGAAGAAAATCACAATAGCATGCCTCATGGCGGCACTGTATTTAGGGCTGGTAAAACTGGCTCTGGTGGCAACAATCATCTGATGGAATTCTCATTAAAGTTAGATTCTAACCCAGAGTTTACCTCTAGTGTGCTTGTAGCCTATGCCCGGGCGGCTTATCGCTTGTCTAATGATAATATGGTAGGTGCCAAAACTGTTCTTGATATACCACCATCTTATTTGTCACCTAAATCAAATGAAGACCTTAGAAAAGAGTTATTATAACGTCAAAAGGATAGCCTACTTTTATGGCTATCCTTTTTTTAAATTTATCTTTTAGTGTCACACTTAACCCGTTCTTATATTTCTTATTTTTTCTCAATTAAAAATTCTGCGTTTTTACCTACGAACACAATATATCCATTTTGTGGAAGTGAAATTGTATCCGATTTACTAGCTTCTAGTGAAGTGGCAATGCAATTATATTTTTCGTCATATACAAAATATCCACTGTTTTCTGGCACCTGGACACGCCATGTTTCGCCATTTGTACCATACCAAACCCCGTCTGATTGTGTGCGTACAGCACCTTGTATGTCTGCTGTGTTTTTCATGGCTGATTCCTCAATATAGCGGTAAGACCCATTGTCTAATACCTCAATGCCGCCTTGCTTATAAAACTTGGTGTCAAGACTATCACGCCCCACCATTGTCGGCGTTTGCTGGAAGGCAAGTGCCGTGTCCCTATCTGCAATCACTGAGGAAAATTCAAAGGCACCATGGTTTTGATAAGCATCCATCATGACATAGTTCGGTAAGCGATTGTCAAGTATTGTTTTCATGACTGCAAAGTTAAGATATTTACTTGAGGAGTATGTTTCGCTAACAAGAAAATATTTCTTGCCCTCTCTCTCTTTCCATGCAGCTATAACATCATTTGGAAGTGCTTTAATTTCAATCTTTTGTGCAACCGGTATTGTTATTGCTGTCTGCCCTAACCCACTTTTATTCACATGAGTAGCACCAAGTATAAATTTTTGACCTTTTTCATCTGTAGTAAAGCTTAATGCTGATGATCCACGTGTACCGCCAACATTTGAGTTGAATCCCATCAAGATGTAATCACCACTGCTAGATACAAACTGGTCATTTTTGTTGTGAATGTATTCTTGTTGTTTTTGATTTTCCTTGCCTATGGTGGTTAGTACCATGGTATCCTTTGTGAACGCTACACTTATAGGTCCCCCCATTTTGCCCATGTCATACATGCCTGCGTATTCTTTTATATTTTGTGGTATTTCTGTTTTTGTCGTATCATATTCTGGTAGTTCTAACGAGACTGGGTCAATGAGGCCTTCCTCTTGCAACACTGCGAGAATAATCTCTTGTGCAATAATCTCCTCTTCTCCTGCGGAGCCAGAAGATGATACTGCCACTGACAAATTGTACTCTGGCACTACCGTCAAGTTGGTGTGGTAACCTACCGTGGAACCGCCCTTAGAAAGTGCCTTGATGCCCAGTGTATTAAATGGATAGTTTTCAACGCTGTCCCAGCCCAAACCATATCTGAGGGTTGTATCTGCCTCTGCCCCAACCATACTTTTTTTGTGTTGGAGTTTTGCCATTTCATTGGTAGCTGTCTTAGACAAAATATCACCATCAGCGCTACTCATAAACACCTCTCCAAATCTGCACAAATCTTCCATGGACGAGTAGAGGCCGCCAGACCCAATGAGATTTGTGTTTTCTGCCTTCATTTCTTTTCCATTAAAATAAACAGGTGCTAGCAGTTGGCGATCGAAGTCGCTTTGTGGTGTTTTGATATTCTCAAGGTCCATTGGTCCAAAGAAGTTTTTTTCTAAAAATTCTGTGAAGGACATACCGCTGACCTTCTCCACTAAAATCTCAGCCAATGTGAAACTATCATTGCTATATACCGAAAGTTCACCAGGGTTATGTTTTAGATGCTGTATTCTTAACATTGTTAAAAAATTATCATGATTGTAAGTATCATTGTCCCCGTAGAGCATTGTGTTGGTATCGGTCATACCCATTAGCCCCGCACTGTGATTGAGTAGCATACGAGGCGTAATGTATGCATAACGCGGGTCCTTCATTGAAAATCCAGAGATATATTTAGTAATTGGGCTATCTAGGTCAATCTTCCCCTCATCAACAAGCTTCATCACCGCTGCGGCTGTGAAAACCTTGCTAACTGAACCGATGCCATACAATCTATCAATGGTTTTATGTTCTGTGGATTGTACCTCCGTAGTCGCGGCCTGGGCCGTGGTCATAGCGCAAGTCATTCCTATTGCTAAGCAAGTGCAAAATGTACCAACCATAATGCTTTTAACAAATCTATTCTTTTTCATCATTCATACACTCCTATTCCGACAATAACTCATACACGCTGATATTTTTTATGCGCAGGGCTGACACTGTTGATATGCCAAGAGTCACTAAGCATAATGATACAAAGATCACTAGAATGGCAACTGGACTAACAGTAAAATTAACTTCTGAGATGCCGCCCATTGCTGAAAACAGTAGCATAAACGCAGGATTTACCATGGCTGCACCACACAAGCACCCTAGCATTGAACCTATGGCCGCTGATGGCATAAAGCTCACTGCCATCTGCCATACCAGCTGTGAAGTCTGGAATCCCCCAGCTTTCAAAACGCCCAATTCCACTCTGCGTTTGACAATAATTGTTTTCACTGTCATATATAGAATCAGAACGATAAGAAGTAACGAAATAAAGGATACAAACGCCAGCAGGGTAGACAGGCCAGAGGCAAAAGAGTTTATTTGTGTTTCCATATATTCACCCCAGTTGGTAATTTTGGCTATTTGATACGACGATGAACTTCCTTTTAGTATAATTTCCCCGTTATAGCTTACAGCATATTCTACACTGTTGATACCGTATCGTTCCAAATAGGTGGATATTTTCTCTTCCGCTCTGGCTTTTGCCTCTGAGAATTTATCATTTTCAGTATTTGTGAAAACATTAACAACACCAAATTGTTGTTGCAGTTTTTCTGAAAAATCATCAAATGTTATGCCATCTTTCAAATAAACATTGACACCGTGACGCAAATAACCTGGCTCTATACGGCGATATCCCTCAAGAGTCATATGTGCTACATTACCGCCATTATTTGTGGTTGAAAAATAACCGCATATGATAAAGTCCTTAACAATCCCGTCTTTTTTAACTGAAACCATATCACCGATTTGCTTGCCTTGACCTTTTGCAAAGCTTTCAGGCACTGCGATTTCATTGTCAAGGACCGGAGATGTACCTTTAAATGGCGAGATGTTTTCCATCTGAGAAAAATCATCGGTGACATTGCCTAAAACGTCGATTCCTTCTACCTTAAAGCCTACAAAATCCAACATGCCGACCTTACGAACATCTGGCATTTTAGCAATTTCATCTGCAAGTCTATTGGCATCTGTACCTTCTGTTACTGATACTGCAACATCTGCCACTTCAACACCAACCATTTTGATAAATGCTGTTTGGTCCACTGCAAAATTAATATATGTCACGGTAACAAACGTGACTACCAGTGCAACACCTGTCAGGACTGTACCTATCATGATATATAGTTTCTTATAGGCAAACATGTTTTTTAGGGCAAGTCTCAAATTGACAGGTCCAAAGCCCTTGTCAAGCCTAAAAAAGTTACGACGAAAGCTATGTGTAGCCAAACCGCCTCTAAGTGCAACAACGGGAGGCAATTTTTTCACTCTATACCCAGCTATGAGTACCATTGATGCTAGCAGTATAGAAATAATCACAGCGGATGCAATGCCCAATCCAACCTGAACCGTCACAGTTATATGAAGTCCTGTCATAGTCAGTATAAGGTTGTTAATCCCTGCCCCAAGGAGACTGTCCATGGCTACACCACACAGTGAGGCGGGTAAAGAAACCAATCCATATTCTATCAAAAATGAAATCAAGAGTTGGGTGCTAGTGTATCCTGTTGCACCGAGAACGCCAATGTTGCGCATTCTATCTTCAATGCTATTGACAACCCTAAAATTAATGACTATCAAAGAAATAAGGACTGTGATCAATGCAAATCCCACAACAACACCTGCTAGCAATATGATTGGCATAATATTAGGTAACTTAAAACTTTGGTAGTCTCCCGCAACTGTTTCTGATCCAATGATTGAATCGGTTTCGATTTCATTGCCATCCCTAAAATCTCTGATAAATTTCAGAATATCTGTTGTGTCAGCGATGCGCATGGTCATAAGCACGCTCTCGCCTATCTCATCTTTAAAATTCTCAAAGGCCTCATGGGAAACAAAATGTTTGATACATATCCCGCTTGTTCGTGATAAATCAACTGCTTCAAAAAAACCTGCCACTACAAAATTGTACTTTTTATTCTTATACGTCACTGTATAAGCATCACCAATGTTGTAGCCCACCATTTTTCCATAGTAAGGCAAATATATTGCCTCCTTAGGGGATACTGTCGTGTCTTCCTCCAGTATCTTTAGTGGCGAAATGGTATGTTCTACCGTCTTATCAAGCAACATAACTGTTGAATCAAATCCACCGCCAAAGTTAATATTTGAACCAACCATCAGCACAGACGAACCAATTTCATACCCTGTCACCCTAGGGTCATTTTGCAAATATGTCTCATATTTTTTATCGTAATCATTTTTGGAAACAGCCAATAGATAATGTGCGCTTACCAGCTCATCTGCTCTACGATCAAAGGCACTGTTGACTTGGGTTAAGACAGTCAGCCCTACGGTGGTGAGCATAGCTACGACCAATACCAGCATGGCCAGTGTTATGCTATTGGATTTATTTTTAAGGATATTGGCTTTTGCCAAATGAAAGATTGCCATCATTACCACCCCATGTCATTTAAGAAACTTTGAAGCTTCTCTAAACGTTGACTACTATGGTCTTGCTCATAGGCTGCCAGTTCCAATATGCCAACAACAGCGCCATCACGCAAATACACTATACGGTTGCCTCTCACTGCACTTTTAAGGTCATGTGTGACCATAATTACGCTCTGTCCTGTTTGGTTGAGTTCTGTTAACACATCCAGCACCGCTGTGCCAGATGCTGAGTTTAACGCCCCTGTTGGCTCATCAGCAAACATCAATCTAGGATTGTTAATTAAAGCCCTTACAATACCTACACGCTGTGCTTCTCCTCCTGACAACTGACTTGGGAATTTGTCCCACAGAGATTCTTCTAAATGAACTTTCAGTAAAAGTTCTTTTGCCTTTGATGCCACTGCTTTTTTGTCTGGGCTGATCAGCAATCCGCTTGACAAAATATTGTCAAGGACGCTCATGTTGTCCATCAAATATATCTGTTGGAATACAAAGCCGCAGTTCTTTCGCCTGAATATAGCCAATTGGTCGTTTGTCATGGTTGCTATATTTTGACCATTGATGTGGATATCTCCTAGTGTTGGCTTGTCCATGCCTGATATTGCGTACATTAGCGTGCTCTTCCCTGAGCCCGAACGCCCCATGATCACTGTGAAATCACTTTCTAAAATTTCAAAATCCATATTTTTGATAACATGAACTTGCTTGCCGCCATGTGAAAATGTTTTGCTCAGTTTTTGTATTTGAATAATTGGTTCCATCATTAAATCCTCCTGGTTTTACCTCAAATAAGTTGCGGTTGTATTTGTCTTATGGGTGTATTATACTTTAAAAATAATAGCGAGTCTTTGCCAAATTGCTGTTAATTTCTTATCAATTTCTTAATAAAGGAGGACTTCATTTGCACTACGACTGTTTAATTATTGACGACGACCACGAGATTTCCCAAACTGTATGCGAATACTTTAATATGTTCGACATAGCCACGGCCTATGTCACATGCTATGAGGACGCCAACGCGTTTCTTTCTATAAATCAAGTATCACTATTGTTACTGGATGTGAATTTAGGTAAGGACTCAGGCTTTTTATTTTGTAAAGAACTTCGCAAGTCCTCTAATACACCTGTTATATTTATCAGTGCGCGAGATTCTGAGGCAGATATTTTGTCTGGGTTGAGTTTGGGTGGTGACGACTATATCATAAAGCCGTTTTCCATGGGCATCTTGCTTGCCAAAGTCAAAGCCATGCTCAAGCGTAGCACACCAGACAGCCCGCCCATGAAAACCTTAGCGTTTGGTGATTTGCGTATTGAGTATTTGTCCGAAAAAGTATATAAGAACGGCGAACCCGTCAAGTTGAAACCTATGGAATGGAAACTTTTGGTATACCTCTTGGATAAACCAAACCATGTTATTACGAAAGAAGAATTATTAGCTAACGTGTGGGGCGATAGCTTTGTTAGCGAAGGTACACTTTCAGTGCATATACGTCATTTGCGGGAAAAACTTGAGGAAGACCCCAATGTGCCTACATTTATAAAAACCGTGTGGGGTACTGGGTATATGTATGAGGTACAGCGTTGAAACGATTTGTATGGATTTACTTGCTGCTATTTGCCATGCTATTGGCTGGTTTTGGCATAGTGCTAACCATGCTCAAAGCCCCACAGATGCAAGCGGTAGATATGGTGGCTTTGAATCGGATTGTAGGTGGGGTGGAGAAGAGTTGGGATACTCTTGCATCAATGCCAGCAGAAGACTTTGCATATGATTTTGTTGTACTGGATGGCAATGGGGAATGTCTGTACAAAACCAACTCTCTACTACCGGAAACATTGCACCAGGGCATTAAGCAAGGCCTGATGGTGGTTGACATAATGCCGGAAAAGCAAACAGGTTGCAAGCTGTTATTTGATATGCGAATGCAAGAGCAGTTAGATCAACGTTTTGCGCAATATGCTCATCTGGTTGTTGTGGCTTACCTGCTAATGGCCGTTTGCTCACTGGCTATATTTCTTAGGTTATATTACATGATCATCAGACCCTTTGCCCGACTTTCAGGCTTTGCAAAACATATTACAAACGGGCATTTTGATACGCCACTACCAATGGACAAACATAATATTTTTGGTGCATTCACCGAGAGTTTTGATGTCATGCGGGTGTCGTTGCTTGAAGCAAAACAAAGCGAGCAAGCAGCCATTCAGAGCAAACAAGAACTCATTGCCTCCCTAAGTCACGACATCAAAACCCCTCTTACGTCTATACGATTGATCTCTGAACTGTTGCAGGCACAGAGCAGTGACGGAATTCAAATACAAAAATTGAAAAATATAGAAGATAAAACCAAGCAAATCGATCATTTGGTAAGCAATTTGTTGCAAAGTACCCTAGATGAATTGGGGCAGCTTAGCATTGTGGTCACCGATGAGAGCAGTGCCTATCTCACAAAGCTATTGCAAGGGCATGATGTACCTGTTTGCGTCCACACAATCCCTACCTGTATGATTCGTATTGACACCAGACGCATGGAGCAGGTGGTGAATAATATAATTGCCAATGCTAGCAAATATGCTGGCTCCTCTGTTGAGGTTCATGGCATATTCTCTGATGAGTTCTTGCAAGTTGATATCTGTGATTTTGGTTCAGGGGTTGATGAAATGGAAATCGCGTATTTGTGTAATAAGTTTTATCGTGGCGCGCAGGCCAACTTGTCGCAAAAGCAGGGAGAAGGTCTTGGGTTATTTATTGCAAAATCCTTTATGAATAAAATGGGGGGCGAATTGGAGTGTTTTA
>JAVBKP010000001.1:0-8096 GCA_031553975.1 Anaerovoracaceae bacterium
TTACAAAATAAATTTACTCACATCATCTGCTGCGATTCTATCTTGGAATCTATCCCTGACATAGTTGGCATCAATTATAATCTGATCCTCTTGCATATCGGAAATATTAAATGAAATATCTTCTAGTAGCTTTTCCATCACGGTATGAAGTCTTCTTGCACCGATATTCTCAGTCTGCTCGTTGAGTAAGAATGCCATGCTAGCAATCTCATCCACTGCATCATCTGTAAAGTCCACCTTAATACCTTCTGTTTCTAACAACATTTTGTGTTGCTTTAAAAGGGCATTTTCTGTTGCGGTGAGAATCTGTACAAACACTTCTCTCGTTAGATGTTCTAATTCAACCCTAATTGGAAAACGGCCTTGTAGCTCTGGTATCAAGTCTGTCGGCTTTGATACATGGAAGGCGCCCGCCCCTATAAACAAAACATGGTCTGTTTTTAATGGTCCGTACTTGGTGTTCACAACGCTACCCTCCACGATTGGAAGGATGTCGCGCTGCACCCCTTCTCTAGAAACGTCTGCGCCTCCGCCTTTGTATTGGGAGCTAGCAATTTTATCTATCTCATCGATGAAGATGATTCCATTTTGCTCTGCATTCTCTAACGCCTCTGCGGTAACTTGATCCATGTCGATTAAATTTTGCGCTTCTTGGTCCTTTAAAATTTTTCTAGCATCTTTCACACGAAGCTTTTTGTTTTTCTTCTTTTGGGGCATCATATCGCCAAAGATATTGCCGATACTGATGCTCATAGCTTCGTTGCCCATATCTAAGTTATTAAAAGCATTAGAAGTCTCAGCTACTTCTATCTCAATATATTGTTCCTCTAGAAGTCCTTCACGTAGTTGCTGCCTCACTTGCTCTCTTGCAAGTTCTATTTCTGTTCCTTGTGGCTCATTTATTTCTGGTTTTTGTTGTTGCTGTTGATTTGCCCCATATGGATTTTGCGTCATTGACAGAATATAGTCAAAGGGGTTCTTAGGCGTTGCCGCTGGTTGGCGCTTCTTTGAAGGTATTATGGCTTCAATGATTTTTTCTTCTGCGATTTGCTCCGCTATTTCATATTTTTCATTTAATTTTTTCTGCTTTAACATACGAATAGAAGCCTCCGCCAGATCTCTGACCATTGAGTCAACATCACGACCCACATAGCCTACTTCCGTAAACTTAGTAGCTTCCACCTTAACGAAAGGTGCATCCATTAGCTTTGATAATCGTCTAGCTATTTCTGTCTTACCTACGCCCGTTGGCCCTATCATTAGGATGTTCTTTGGCGTAACCTCTTCCCTTATATCTTCAGGAAGCAGACTTCTTCTATATCTATTTCTCAGGGCTATTGCCACTGATTTTTTGGCCTTCTCTTGACCAATTATGTATTTATCTAATTCTTTTACGATCTCTTTCGGCGTCATATTTTTCATCTTGGTTCCCCCTTTACAGCTTCTCTACCGAGATGTTATCGTTGGTAAACACGCAAATAGATGCGGCAATTTCTAGAGATTTTCTAGCAACCTCTTCCGCTGAAAGTTCCGTGTTTTCGTATAAGGCCTTTGCAGCCGAGTAAGCAAAATTCCCACCTGAGCCAATGGCTACTACATTATGGTCCGGCTCTATCACTTCTCCATTACCAGATACTAACAGCATACTTTCTGTATCCGCCACTAGCATAAGTGCTTCGAGTTTTCTAAGAACCCTATCCCCTCTCCACTCTTGGGCAAGAGACACAGCTGCTTTTTTTAAATTCCCTGTATGCTCATCTAATTTTTTTTCAAACATTTCAGACAGTGTAAACGCATCTGCAACGGAACCTGCAAAGCCTAGTAAAACTGAATTCTTATAAATTTTACGTACTTTTTTAGCAGTATTTTTCATCACCGTGTTCTGCCCAAACGTTACCTGTCCATCCCCCGCGATACAGATATCGTTTTCGTTTCTTCTTACCAAACATATGGTAGTTGCTTCAAATTGAATGGTCATCTTATCCCCCTCTTCTCTATTCCTTGTGTCCACATTCTGGATTAGAACAAACTAGACTTGTAGTCTTGGTCTTTTTCTCAGTTAGCAAAGCTTTGCACTTAGGACACTCTTTGTTAACCGGCTTATTCCAGTATAGCTGCGTACAATTTGGATAACCACTACATCCGTAAAAAAGTTTGCCTTTTTTACTTTTTCTAACAACGATTTCCTTGCCACAAATAGGGCAATTCACATCGGTTTTAGCGACTTTTTGCTTTGTATTTTTACATTCTGGATATCCTGAACATGCAATAAATTCTCCGAAACGACCATGTTTAATAGCCATGGGCTTTCCACAAATCTCACATACTTCATCCGTCAATTCATCTTCAATTTTTATATGTCCAATCACTTCTTCTGCCTTCTCTAGTTCCACTTTAAATGGTTCATAAAAATCCGCAATAATCTTTTTCCAAGGAAAGCCTTCTGCTTCGATATTGTCTAGTTTATCTTCCATCTCAGCCGTAAATTTAGCATCCACAATCTCTGTAAAATGCGTCTCCATCAAGTCTGAAACCACAAAACCTAGCTCTGTGGGTATAAGGGATTTTTTTTCGCGTTTTACATATTTTCTTTCAACAAGTGTACCAACAATAGGCGCATAGGTACTTGGACGCCCAATGTTTTTTTCTTCCAAATCTTTTACAAGAGATGCCTCTGTAAATCTAGCTGGTGGTTGTGTGAACTTTTGCTCTCCTTTAATGTCCCTAAACCCAAGATTTTGCCCCACTGCCATCTTAGGTAACATCTTCTCGTTATCCTCATCCTCTGTCACATTGTATATCTTTAGAAAGCCTTCAAATTTAATCACTGATCCGGTGGCTTTAAATCCATATTCACCATTTTGAATTTGGACACTCACGCCATCAAATTTGGCATCAGACATTTGGCTAGCCATAAATCGTTCCCATACTAGTTTGTACAGGTTGTACTGATCTTTTGTGAGGAAATCTTTTATGTCATTTGGGTGTTTTGCCATATAAGTCGGTCTAATGGCTTCGTGGGCGTCTTGAATATCCTTTTTTTTGTTAGAATACACATTATTTCCAACATAAGCTTTCGATAGATTTTTCTCAATGTAGTCTTTTGCTGCTGCTTGGGCTTCAGCCGAAATACGAACGGAGTCAGTTCTAATATATGTGATTAAACCAACGGTGCCCTCGCCTTTGATATCAATGCCTTCATAAAGCTGTTGTGCCACAGACATTGTTTTCTGTGCGAAGAACCCAAGTCTAACAGAAGCGTCTTGCTGTAAACTACTGGTAGTATATGGCGGGTATGGTCTTCTTTTGCGCTCTTTTTCCTCTACCTTAGTCACAATATAGTCTTTGCCCTCTAAAGCTTTTAGAATCTTGCTATTTTCTTTTGTATCTTTAACGGTAATTTTTTTACCTTTATAGTCATTGAGTTTTGCAATAAAGCAATTTTTACCATTTTGATCAGCCTTTTTGAGCTCAGTAGAAAGGTTGGCGGCGATTACCCAATACTCTTCTGGTATAAACCCGAGAATTATCTTTTCTCTATCACAAATGATCTTCAGGGCTGCGGATTGCACCCTTCCTGCACTCAAGCCTCTTTTAACTTTTCTCCAAAGCAATGGGCTAATTTGATAACCAACCAGTCGGTCAAGTACACGTCTGGCTTGCTGGGCATCTACTAAGTTCTTGTTGATTTGGCGTGGCACCTTGATAGCAGCCGTTATGGCTTGCTTTGTGATCTCATGAAATTCTACACGACAAGTCTCGTCAGGATCCATCCCTAAAAGATAGGCAATATGCCATGAAATGGCTTCGCCTTCACGGTCGGGGTCAGTGGCCAATAATACTTTATCCACACCCTTGGCTTCTTTTCTAAGGGCTTTGATTACATCGCCTTTGCCTTTGATGGCAATATAGGCTGGCTCAAAGTTATTCTCTATATCTATTCCTAGCTTGCTCTTTGGTAAGTCACGTACATGTCCTACGGACGCCACAACTTTATACTTGCTGCCCAAGAACTTGCCAATTGTTTTGGCCTTTGAAGGTGACTCTACGATTACAAGTGATTTGCTTGCCATTGGTTATTTTCTCCTTAACGATAGTCTATGTCATTTCATAGTAAGCTAAATTTGATTATAGGGCTTTGGATTTTAAATTGCAATATTTATTTTTCCATTTTCTATGTGAATCATTCCTTTTAATTCTAAAACTGTGAGTAGTCCCATGATATTTCCTGGGCTTATACTACTATTTCTAGTTAGTCCGTCGATGGAGTTAATGCCTTTTTTCTTGATCAGAAGAAACATTTCATTTTCGTCTTTTCCTAGAGCTTGTATTTTTTTATTATAGGCTTTATTGACGATGCCAAGATCATCTGACAGTTTTTCTATGGAAATCACAGGTGCTGCCCCTTCTTTTATAAGTTTATTGGTACCTTGACTATATATGCTATTGATATTGCCTGGAAAAGCGAAAACTTCTCTGCCCTGGTCTAATGCAAATTCGGCAGTAATCAAGGAGCCACTATCCAAACTTGCCTCTGGTAAAATAACTGCTTTCGATAAACCGCTAATAATTCTATTTCTTCTTGGAAAATTCACAGGCCTTGCCCTGGATCCTGTGGGAAACTCTGATACAATTGTTCCATTTAATAATATCTCAGACATAAGGCTTTTTTGTGAACTTGGATAACAAATATCTGGACCATTGCCCAGTACCGCTACCGTAATCCCTTTTCCGTCAAGAGCCCCTCTATGTGCATAGGCGTCAATGCCGTAGGCCATTCCGCTCACTGTAACAGCACCACACTCCGCAAGATACTTACCTGTCTCTAAGGCGGCCCATTTACCATATGCCGTGGCTTTGCGTGCGCCAACCACAGCAATCCTTGTTGGCCTAGCAGCTTGGGCAGCTATTGGGGACGGTTCTAAATGGTGAGTCGTCATTTGGGACGGTTCTAAATGACAAGTTGTGGCTTGGGACGGTTCTAAATGACGGCCTTTTGCATAAAGCACTGTGGGTGGATCGTATATTTCCTTTAGTTCTGGTGGATATTCTGAATCATCCATTGTTATTATTCTCACGCTGCGCTGATGACTAAGATTTATAATGTCTTTAGCCATGCTTACGTCTCGCTTTTTTAGCTGCCCGTTGGTTTTTGGCCCCACACCAGAGGTATTGTATAGAATTTCATCAATTTCTTTGTCCTTTGCATTGTATATATTTTCTGCAATAACAAAATGCGCTAGGAGTGCATGGGCGGCATGGGGTATGTATTGAAATGCTTCGGCAAGCCAAACATCGTAAAGATTTTTCATACTTATATACCCCTATATTTCTTATCTAAACTTCTATACTGAATAGCCTCAGCTACATGGGTAGTCTCAATATTGACGTATCCATCTAAATCAGCAATGGTTCTTGACAATCGTATTATACGCGTATACGCTCTTGCACTGAGAGAAAGTTTGTTGAATGCCATTTCAAGAAGCTCCTTGCTCTCTTTATTTAACTTGCAATATTTTTCTAATAGTTTTGTATTTAGTTGTGAGTTATACAAAATGTCTTCCTTTATATATCTATTTAGTTGTATTGACCTAGCTGCTTCTACCTCAACTCGCATTTCTGCTGAGGTACACTGGTTGTTTTTCATAGTTGCTGGATTTTGACGAGTGGTTTTGGGTTTGGGGACGGTTCTAGATGAATGATAACCAGTTGGGTGAATATTTTGTAAGTGATTTGGGACGGTTCTAAATTTCTGGTTGTCTTTGTTTTGATCATTTAGAACCGTCCCAGTTTGCTGACCGATTAGTTCATGATACTTGACTGGGAAAATTTCTAATTGCAAGTCGATGCGGTCAAGTAATGGAGATGATAGTTTTGCTAGATAGTTATGTATTTGCCCTGGCGTACAGATACATTCCCTGTCTCCGTTGCCATAGTACCCACAAGGGCATGGGTTCATGCTCACCACTAGCATAAACTTGGCCGGGTACGTGTAGCTTCCAGCTACACGTGACAGCACCACTTGTTCATCTTCTAGGGGCTGTCTGAGCATTTCGATGGCATAGCGGCCGAACTCTGGGAGTTCGTCTAAGAACAGAACACCTCGATGTGCCAGCGAAATCTCCCCCGGCCGTGGGGTGGCCCCTCCACCTATTAGCGCCACAGGTGATATAGTATGGTGTGGCGCCCTAAATGGTCGTGCTTCTATAATGCCGCCCTCTCCAAGGCAACCAGCAATACTATAAATCTGTGTCACCTCTAGCTTCTCCTCGTAGGTCATACTAGGAAGTATGCCGGGTATTCTTTTTGCCATCATGGTTTTTCCAGCGCCTGGCGGCCCTATCATCAGTATATTGTGTTGGGCTGCTGCCGCAATTTGCAGCGCCCTCTTTACCCTTTCCTGACCAGCCACTTCGGAAAAGTCTTCTTCAACTTTTGCTTTTTTCACTGAATTGGGGACGGTTCTAAATGCATGAGATTTCTTTAATGAATCATTTAGAACCGTCCCCGTTAGCATACCTTCCATTGTAAGTTCTATGACTTGCTTTAAATCTTCCACTGGATACAGCTCTATATCTAGTATGGCTGATGCTTCCTGAAAGTTACCCACAGGAAGCACTACTTTTTTCACTCCGCTTTTGCGGAGTCCAATGACTAGAGGAAGCGCTCCGCGGATGGGATTTATTTTCCCATCCAAGGACAATTCCCCTATGAAGGCTACGTCCGTCAAGACGGTGCCTTGTATATGACGGGTGGCACACATTATGGCCATGGCTATGGGGAGGTCGTAATGTGTGCCTTCTTTTTTTCTATTGGCTGGAGACAGGTTTACTGTAATTCTTTTTTGTGGAAATTTAAGCCCTGAGTTTACCATGGCCGCACGAATTCTTTCTTTTGCCTCTTTTACCGCTTGGTCAGGTAATCCTACCGTAAGGAAACTTGGAATACCCGCCGCTAAATCCACCTCTACCAAAGTAATTTCTGCTTCAATCCCGTTCAGTGAACTTGTAATTAATCTTGCAAACATATTTATCCCTCTATCGCATCTCTTAAATAATCAACATATATTCTATTCTCTTTGTTTACCACTTCAATGATGTCTAAATGAGCATCTAGGTCCTCTAACCCTTTAATCTTTAAGTAAAATCGTGCAACATTAAGTATATGTCTTCTCTTGTCACTGTCTACCGCCTCGGAAGGCCTTCCAAATTCAATACTCCGCCTCGTCTTCACCTCTATAAAATGAAGCCCTTCACCGTCACAAGAAATAATATCCACCTCTCCTAGCTTGCATTTGAAATTTTTTTGAACAATTTCCTGTCCTAGGCGGACCAAATATGCACAAGCAACAGTTTCTCCCCATGTGCCAAATTCTTTTTTACCCGTGGTTGGAACGGTTGTAAATGACGACTGGGGCTCTTTAGTAACACACCTGCCCTTATTTTTCTCACTCTTCTCCAACAGTTCTCCCTCCCAGCAAATTCCAAAACAAGCGGATTTGTCTTCTTGTAAGACCACTACTCCTCAGGTCTAGGACTATTTTTTCACAGAATTTTTTTGTATTACTCAGCTGGTAATTTTCATAATTAATACACCTAAAATTTTCAATGATCTGCTTTGCTTCAAAGTCGGTCTTCCTAAAATTCTCGCTCTCCATGCATGCATCTTCACTCTTTTCATTGTTGAACTTAATAAATTCTTTTTTTGTCATCTGCTCAAATATAAATCTTGTATCTGTAATTCCTGTTTTTTGTCCGGTGTACTCCAAATAACTGCTATACTCGTATTCTTCTAGATTTAATACAATGCCTGCTTTCATGGGATTTTGATGAATATATCTGATAGCTGAAAGAAAATATTTATCACTTTCCACAGGCTCACTTCGATATCGGTCTTGGAAAAGGTGCCCTATTCGGTCGTGCCTTTTGTTGTACCATTGAACATAACTTACACCAATTTTTTTGAGAATTTTCTCAATTGTAATATGACTCTCTCCCACTAGCAAATGTACATGGTTCTTCATAAGGCAGTACGCAAACAATTTGAACTCGAATTGTTCTTTATATTTCCTCAGAAACTCAATGAATTTTTTATTG
>JAVBKP010000109.1:0-5002 GCA_031553975.1 Anaerovoracaceae bacterium
AATATAAATCTGGTATGTACTTCATCTTTAGGCTTTATGACAGAGTTTAATTCTCCGCCTATATATCTAGCTGGTTTTTCTACTTTTGACAGCAAACTATCTATTTTCATTGCCATCATATCTGTGTTTTGTCTCTCGTTCATTGTCATTCCTTTCTATACGGCCCTCTTAGCGCTTTTGCTGGCTAGGATCCTATCAAAGTCAGCATATATTCCACAATCATAAATACCTTCAAGGAGTTCTACTTCTGTTAGTTGTCCTCTAACGTTTCCTTTGCCATTTACAATCGTAAATGTTCTATTTTCAGATGGTTTATACTGCTCGATGCTCTTATATGCTCTTTCATGCGATCTTCTGACTACCAGTCGTTCTGTGGTATTAAGTCCATCATGTTCTTCCATGATTCTAACTGTTTTTAGTAAAAAAAAGGTGTTTTCTTTTTTGGTTATAATCAACAAGTTAATTCCTAAACCACATATGAGTATACACATGCCATTATATTGTACCAAAAATGCACCTAAAAGTGTTAGAAAAATGCAAAATAGTATGGAAAAAAATCGTGATATTTTTATGGCCCTACCATACCCCCAAAAAAAAGCCATATATAATCTAGTAATTTTGCCACCATCAAGGGGATAAAAAGGCAATAAGTTGAAAAGCCCAATGATGAGATTTGCTAAAAATATTTCTTCAATGACTCGGTTTTCTATTTTATCAAACAAAAAATAACAAATCCCCGCTATGATTAGGCTAAAACATGGTCCACTGAGATGTATGAATAATTCATGCCTTGGTCTTATAAACGATTCTTTTAGCTGCAAAACACCACCAAAAATCCCCAGAGATATTTTCTCTGGGGTATAACCAAAAAACTTGGCTACGACTAGATGGGCTAGCTCATGGGCTATAACACATATACCTGATATGAATGCGAATATATTATGCTGTAATACGGCCATGGCAGCAAGCAAAAGCAAAAATATAATGCTGACTTCAAGTTTAATACCGAATAATTTCAATGTGCTTAGCCTCCAGATTAGTTGATGAAGAAATCATTTGGATCCACTGGTTTTCCATCTTTATACATCTCAAAGCTAAATACGGCACTTTCTGCTTTAGCGACTGATGCTAAAATATTGCTTTTCTTAACCTTTTGCAACGGTGTTACATATATATTGGAACAGTTGCCATAAATGGTAAAGACGTCATTGTCATGGTTGATTTTTATATACTTACCGATGGTGTCACTGGTTCCGATCTCTGTAACAGTACCATCTCCGGCGGAGAATACCTGTAGCTCATCCCCTGTGACTGTATACTGTATACCAGTGATGCCCCCGCTATCTGCAAATACAGGAATCTGCTCTAGAGAATCGACTGGGGCATTAAATGCAAATGTATCATTGTCATGTAATATTTGTGTGCTGACAGATTTAAAGGCATCTCTAAGCTCTCGTACCTTCTCTGTGGCTCCTACAAAAATATTTTCCACGGTTATGTCTTTTTGCATTTCATTGGAAAACACATCGACTACTTTGTTGCTGATGACAAAATCGGCTTTTTTAACGCCAATAATCACCACAACAATAAGAATACATGCTAGTAGCTGCAACATTAGATTTTTGCCCAATTTTTTAGTTCTTGTGTGACGTTTTGATGGACGATATGGATAATATACTGTTTTACTCATTGAAAAACCCCCTCGAGGTAGACTTTTTACAGTCTATTAGACAAGGAGGTTATATATTACAGGATTTGTATAACTTTCTAGTTGAATTGACCATTCATATTAAATCTTTGTCAATCCGTATAAATCTTCTGCCTTTTGGCTCATGTACTTAGCGGCATCTGCAATGGCTTTATTGTAATAATATATTCCAATTTTTTCAGTGATAAAATCCGTAAAGAGTTCTGACTGAAGATTGCTGATGTCTGCCTCCAATTCACTTTCTACATACACTCTTACTTTTTCTGCTATATCTGCCCTTTCTTCTTTTGAAAGGACTATGGCTGGTTGTTTTTTCATTGTGACCCTCCTCTTTTCACTGCCAAATGGATTATATATATAATACCATATTTTTTTCGTGAATCATACATTGAAAATTTCTAAAATTCTACAACTAGACTTTAAAAGTATGATAAAATTTAACTAAAATTTGATTGAGGACGGTATGAAGATGTACTTTACCTATGGACAAGAGGAAATTGATTATCTTACAAAAAAAGACAAACGCTTAGGGGCGGCCATAGCTAGGCTAGGCATGATTCAGCGTGAGGTGAATCCAGATGTTTTTTCAGAATTGGTTAGCTCTATCGTGGGACAACAAATATCAACTAAAGCTGCTATTACAGTACATGCAAGGCTTGCAGAACTGCTTGGTGAGATTACGCCAGAGACCCTCTCAGCTGCCAGTATTGAAGATATTCAAAAATGTGGTATGTCAATGCGCAAAGCTGGATACATCAAAGGTATTGGTGAATCTGTTACCTCTGGCATACTAAATATTAAACAAATCCCAAATATGGAAGATAATGAGATTATCAAAACCCTATCTTCACTGAACGGCATTGGTGTCTGGACAGCGGAGATGCTTCTCATATTTTGCCTGCAAAGACCAAATGTGGTCAGTTGGGGTGATCTTGCCATTCGTCGTGGCATGATGAATCTCTACGGACATAAGACTTTGACTAAGGTTCAGTTCGAGAAATATAAAAAACGCTACGCCCCCTTTGGGACGGTAGCGTCATTATACCTATGGGCCATATCTATTCCCCAAGAGAGGCTGGGCTGAGCCCAGCCTCTCTTGGGGGCCCCATAGACCGCCCTAGATGTGCGGCGAAGCCACACCTCATAGGGCTTTTTACTTTTCATCAAGAGATGTCGGGCTAAGAAGCTTGTAAGATTTGTTTTAAATCTTCTTGTGGTGTGGTGATGTGTTTGAGATCATATGTCTCCACCAATAGTTTGAATACGTTGGGACTAATAAAAGCTGGGAGTTGCGGCCCTAAATAGATGTTTTTCACACCTAGATACAGGAGCGCGATTAGCACAGCCACTGCTTTTTGCTCGTACCAAGATATGATGAGGGACAATGGCAAATCATTGATACCACATGCAAAGGCATCGGCCAATGCTTGGGCTATTACCACAGCAGAATATGAATCATTGCATTGTCCTACATCTAGTAGTCTAGGAAGCCCTGCTACTTCCCCGAATTCCAAATGATTGAACCTGTACTTTCCACAGGCAAGTGTTAGAATGATAGAATCTTTCGGTACAGATGTTGCAAATTCTGTATAGTAGTTTCTGCCTGGGGCTGCCCCGTCGCATCCGCCTATGAGGAAAAAGTGTTTGATTTTCCCATCTTTTACAGCATTTACAATTGTTTCAGCATGGCTAAGCACTGCTTTATGTCCAAAACCTACTGTTATTTCGACAGGAACTTCATCTTCTTCAAAGCCACCAAGTTCCAATGCTTTATTTATAACGGGCGTAAAGTCCTTTTGCCCATTGGCATCTTTAGCAATATGCTGAAGATTTTCGTGTCCCACTACGCTGGTGGTAAAAATTCTATCTTTATACGATTCTTGTGGTGTCATCAGACAATTGGTGGTCATTAAGATACACCCGGGTAAGTTGTCGAACTCTTTTTGTTGGTTTTGCCAAGCCGAGCCATAGTTTCCTACCAAATGTGCATAGGCTTTTAGCTTTTCGTATCCATGTGATGGTAACATTTCTCCATGGGTATAGATGTTGATTCCTTTGCCTTCCGTTTGTTTTAACAAAAGCTCCAAATCAAACAAGTCGTGACCCGAGACTACAATAAATGGACCTTTTTTCTTCTTAGTGTTTACCGTATGTGGGGTAGGTGAGCTAAAGACTTCATTGTTGGCTTTGTCTAGAATGTCCATGACAGCCACGGACATTTTGCCGGTTTCGAGCATCACACCAACCAAATCATTAAGCGTTAAAGCATCATCTGTTATGGCCTCCATGGCTTTAAAGTAGAAATCATCGGCTTCATCATCATGATAACCAATATACCGGGCTTGGTGGCCGTAGGCCGCCATGCCTTTCAGTCCATATTTGATCGTTTCACGGACAGACCTAATGTCAGCATCCACAGACTGGTCATACATGATGCCAGCTTTTTTGGCATCTTCTAGCATTTGCTCTAAAGTTTCTCCTAGGTTGTAGGTTGCCTCGACTTTGTTTGGTTTTAGGGATACTTTGTTTCTGATTTCCTCTTTTAGCTTTTGTATACGTTTTAACATATTCACATGATCTTGGGTATTAAAATTCACGTTGGTAAGGGTCATAAATAAACCATCTTCCATGGCACTTACATATTCTTTTGGTACATTATTCCCTTTTTGGGTAAATTCTACAGCATACTGGGCCATGCCTTTTAATTGATAGACAATCAAATCTTGTAGTGCTGCAATTTCGGGTGTTTTTCCACATACACCACGCTTTGTACAGCCCTTACCCCCTACTGTTTGTTCGCAGTGATAGCAGAACATTAAATCTTGCATAATCATCCTCCTGTATTAATTGATATGTATAGTATTGGCGGAAAAATTTGGATTATACATGAAAAGGACGGTTCATTTAGAACCGTCCCAAGTGAGCGACAAAAAAATCTATGGGGTCCCCAAGAGAGGTTGGGCTCAGCCCAGCCTCTCTTGGGGAATAGATTAGTTTTTCATTCCCATCATCATACCAGTGAAATATGGAATTAACCAAATAATCCAAACGATTATGCTAAACTTATGAAAGTTGGCTTTGGCCTTTTCGTCTTTTTTGATAATAACAAAAGTAGCCCATACAGCGTGAAACAGCATGAGTATAATAGCTGCCATTCCTGTAATACCATGAATATTCATGCCTGCCTCTACGGCAATGCCTGCGTCAGCATTGGCGGCGGCTATGTTGCCCATGATTCTTGTACCGACCACGTCACATATGAACCCTAACCAAAAAACCACAACGTGCCATGGT
>JAVBKP010000157.1:0-5004 GCA_031553975.1 Anaerovoracaceae bacterium
ACTAGCATCACTCCACGCTTTTTGTTGCTCTACCCTTAATTAGCTTTGATAAACGGTAAAAGCTACCGCACACGCAAAGAAAAAGATGCAAAACATCACAAACAAAGCCAATACATGATACCATTCTAAAATCAACATATCTACACCCCCTCTCATGAAGCGAAACCATAGGAATTATCGTTGAAATAATCCACAAGTTCGGCTATTCGTTTATGTGAAATTCGAAAATCAAATCCGAAAATCTTCCCCATGTACTCACTCTCACAGGACCATGAGTTAAATTTCTTCACCAGTTGGTCTTGTATCCTAAAATGCTTTGATTTTGATTTGACAAACTCGAAGACACCCTCACGGTTGGATTTTTTAAAAAATCCAATGTATACCTTAGCTTTCAGCATTCCGCTAGAAGTTAGATACCGCTTGCAATTCATCATTCCGTTATCCTTGCAAAAATCGTAATTGCCTTCTAGTCCTTTACCAATGTATTTGGCTATGTATGAGCAAGTATTGAATACGTCACCCTGTGGTAGTGCTTTCACGTCAACTGAGCCATTGCCCCAAATATAAAATATGGTTCGTAAACGATCATAATTAGGGGCAAGACTTCCCTCTGCTATTTGCTTGGTCACAATATCCCCACTTACTGGCATGTATGGCATGTTAAAAAATAAGACGTGGTAATGCCACACATTGCGATTGTTTTCGGTCTGCAACTCTGGCACTGCAAAATACCTCAAAAACGATTCACCATTGGGGCAGAACGCATAATTAAAACGCTTGATAAAGCTATTAAACATTGCGTTTGCCACTTTTTTGTCTCGGATATCTTCCCTAAAAGTAAAGGTCAAGAACTTCATACGTTGTTTTTTCCCTAAAAAATCTTTATGTTTGCCGATATTGCAAGCCACGATGTCATAAGCCTCACGCTTTGCTTTACGACCTGTTTTTGAGAACCTCTCAACCGAAATCTCACGCTTTTGGGATTCTGTTTTCTCAGGAGCATCTTCATTTTTATTCTTTCGATACCCAGCCCCTACTGGCTTTTCAAAAAATGTCACTTTGACGGTATCTCCAGCCACTTTCATCTTCGAGTTGTATTTGACATACGCAGTGCCATTATTAAAATAGACTCCGCTGCCATCAGCAATATCTAAATATCCTCTGTCTCTCAATTCAGTATACATAAAAAAACTCCTAACGAAATTTGAACGTTTTCGGGCGGTTTTCGCCAGTTGTGGTACGGTAATCAAGCTAAGTAATAGAAGGAAATACTCTATTCGCCTTAACCAGCCACGTAGACTATAAAGCAAGCATACTCTACACCACCAAAGCCATCAGCATGCCAAGGGCATACAGCATAGTCGATTTTTTCAATATAAGCACTTGTACTTGCCAAGAACTCATTGACCTTAGATTCTAAAGTCCAAGGCTCACGAGCCACGATGTGTTTTACTTTAAGCATAATTAGCACCCTACTTCCTTCCAATAGCCCAAAAAATACAAAAAGGGCACGCAATCATTTTTCTAATTTCTAGAAAAAAATTACATGCCCTATAAGACACCCTGTATCTTCCAATTTTTTACTGTCCCTAACCTATACATTTTAGGAATAGTTACCACTAACTAAAACCACCCACCTTAGACTGCCTTTCAACAACTTTGTCAGTAGTATTTTAGAATATTTGTTATTTCTATGAACGTATATGTTATTCTTTCATACTTTATAATATGCAAATGATTTATTTGAAATAAGTGTTTGTATTTTATGAAAGGAATAAAAAATTTATGATAGATAATCCATACACATATCATGTTGAGGCTTTAGCGCCTAGGCATGATCAAAATTTTAATTATCAACACAGATCACCATATAACCGTTATCCTAATTATCATAGACCTGATTCTAGATTTAATCTTGGCGATATAACCCAATGGCTATTGCTACAGGAATTTTTTAGAAGATATGGCTATTATCCGCCATACCCATATTACCCGCCTTTTCCTTATCCATACCGTTAAGTGTTGCATTTGCAGCATTTAAATGCCAGCTGGTTGGCGCATATGGAGACCACTTTTGCTGTAGTTGGCATAGCAATATAGACAGCCATGAGCACAAGTGTTGTACTGGCCGATGTCTTTGCATGTAAGGCAATTACAACCAGGGCGTTGATTATCAAGTTTATAAGATGAAAATTTTTTGTTCGTTATACGCTCTATTAGATTTTTGTCTATACAGGCACCAGGCATGATACCGTATTGGGATAAATCGACGGTTTCGACACATGTATGAATCTTAATATTGTATCTACGCCCTATTTCCGAAAAGACGTGCCCTATATCTAGCATGTCAAAATCATGAATTTCACTGAGCTGTAAGGCTGTAGCATTTCGTTTTACATTACGGTAATCAGTGTCGATAAAGCTAATAAAACAAACGTTCGTATACCCAGATAGTTGTGATGCCAGTCTTTCAAATGATTCAAAATGGAATTCTTTCGTATAGGTGGAATTTAGTAGTATAGGGTCATACCGCCATATAACCTTATCGGTCCCAATTGCGTCAGATAAACGTTGAAATTCAGTAACAATTTCATCTTTAGTACGTAGATTCGTTTCAATATCTCTACCATAACTTGTTATTGTAAACTGAAAATAATAATCAAAATCGTTTAGCAAATGTAGTCTGTCAACCATTGACTTTGGGTCTTTTGACCAAAATACAAAGCAATCTACATCATTAGGGCGGAGAGAGACTGTACTAATCTGTTTCTTGTTAAAAGGGTTAGGTACAAGTACCTGCCCTTCTTTCAATTGATCAAAAAACCAATCGCTATAAAAAGCAGGTATATCTGTTCTACGGCTTACGCTTACTATCATTTATTTTTCCACAAATCCATCTTTTAAACTCCAAAAACCGTTGAAACTACACAACAAAGGATCAACCTTTAGCATATCAGGCACATCACCTTCAAAAAATTCTTCTTCCACAAAGGTTTCAATAATCTCTGCTAAAAAAACACGTAAATTATGTATATCCATTGTTTGGACAACCTTGCAATTCAAGTTAATGGGGCAATCCTTAATTAAGGGAATATCGTTTTTTCCATAATACACCTCAAAAGCAGAAGATTTATCCACATCACTACCATGGACGCTACCACAGTACTTTACCTTTTCAAGCATAGAGGCTCTTGGAATATTCACGCTAAAGTGCCCTGTTTTTTCAATGGTTTTCTCTGTGGTACTGCCTTTGATCATGGAAACTGAAATCGTGGCGGGTTTATAACAGATTTGACTGCTTTGTCCATAGGGTGCAAAATTGACTTTGCCACTGTCTTTTGTAGCGACTATAACAACGGGCATGACAGGAATAAATGGTTGATTTTCTATTTGTTTTTTCATATTGGTCTCCTCTACTGTTATTTTGCAATGTGGTACATTTTAAATATAAAGATTTAAAGAATCTCTTTTATATATTATAATTTAAAGTATATCAAAATTATAATAACAATGCTATAAGCATAAAGTCAACAAAGTAATTGTAAATCATAAGGAAGAATCAATGAATAACATAAAAGAAAAAGTAGATGCCCTACCCCTGTTGCCTGGGTGCTATATATTCAAAAACAAATGGGGTCATATTATCTATATTGGCAAGTCTAAAAAACTAAAAAGTCGCGTAAGGCAGTATTTTCGCCCAGACCCAAACAAACATCCTAAACTCATACAACTGGCAGAAGAAATCTATGATTTAGAATACATAATCACAGCCACAGAAACAGAGGCGTTACTTCTAGAATGTAAGCTAATAAAAGAGAATAAACCAAGATACAATTCACAGCTAATGGAATCCCATAATTCATATACTATGATTCAAATTGTAACAGATACGGAATATCCGGCTATCTTTACATCAAATGAGTTTTTATCAGATGACTGGCAGCAAGACAAAAGTAGTAGATATTTTGGTGCATTTCATAAACAAAGACAAGCAGAAGAAGTAATTATGTTGCTAAACGAAGTATGGCAAACCCCAGCCTGTAATAGAAAGAGTTTTAACACCAGCACCAATGCATGTCTTGAATATCACTTGGACAAGTGTATGGCACCCTGCGAAAAGCGTGTGGCTACGGAAGTTTATAATGCAGCAATTGCAAGTGTTGTAGGATTTTTAGAGGGAAAGACCAGTCGTGTTTTATCAAAGCTTCGAAGGCAAATGCGTGAAGCTGCGGAAAATATGGACTTTGAAAATGCTGCAAAATATAGAGATCAGCAAGAGAAGCTACAACGTCTAGCCAAAATGAGTAAGCATTTTTCACCAAATCTTAAAGGCGTTGAAACATATGTCTTTTTTAGAGCGTATCATGAAAAGTGCTTTTCGTTATTTTATATTCGTGATAGCAAAACCCTACACAGAGCGGATTTTCCATTGGTTGACGAATTAGACCAAAACATAGTAAAAGGTTTTTTGACCCAAATTAAACAAGGCGACTTTAACGTATCGGTTGAAGAACAAGATTGGCGAACTGTGGCAATTACAGCGGTATATGCTTCAAAAGCTTTTATTCAAATAAAGAAAGCGACCAGTATTTCAAGACTGATCGCTAAACTTAACAAGGGCTTTAGTGAGTTCGTTGGTTGATTTTAGTTAGATTTAGATTTACACAACAAGGCTTCTTCTGTTTTTTCAAACATTTTCTCAAACAGAGTATCGTGATAGTTCAATCTTTGGATAATTCGTTCAAAAATCCTCTCATGGTCATCTAATCGGTCTACAATTTTGTTTAAAAGTTTTTCTTCATGATCAACTGTTTGCTTCAAGCTCCCGACTTCGCCAGAAAGTTTTTCTAGCATTTCAATGATCTTGTCTTGGTTTTGCATTTTTTAATCCCCTGCCGTTTGGCGATTGATATGCTATTTAAAGCGCATTACATACCGTCATTCCCTGTTGCGGGCCAGCATAAATCACCCCTTGTCACCGTATATAATGCCGAAAAAAGAAAA
>JAVBKP010000049.1:0-49829 GCA_031553975.1 Anaerovoracaceae bacterium
AAATACTGAGATGCGCCTCCACTTCCAATATTATTCTTAGCAGTGACAACAAAAGAATATACAGTCCCATACTCTAAACTAGGTGCATTTGTCGCCTTATCAAGAGTAATAGAGAGAGCCGAAGTTGTTATATCAATAGCCGCAGGGCTTGATATAATTCTATATTCTGTAATTGGACTTCCATAATCATTAGCTTGGCCGTAGCTCACATTTATTTTCTCTCCTGATGTCGTAACTGATGCGTTAGTCACTGTACCTGGTATCGTCGCTTGTAGCCCATATGAGATGGCCGCGTTAGATATTCCTCTATCATATGTAATAGCAACCACTGCAAACATATTATTCGTACCTACTTGTATGTCACTGCTTTGGCCTGGATTTAACTGAGCCGCTATCTTAGGAGTATCGTTCCATTTTGCCCTAGTATCAATGTTTACATCAATCGCTGGCGTTATTATATAATATGCCGCTATCCCATCACTAGGAACCGTTATGTTAAGTATTCCATCAATGTTGTTGGCAGCAGATGCTAAATAAATGCCTGCGTTGTACGGACCTTGGGCGGAGATGTTCGTTTGCATCAATAAAGTTTTCGCATCAAATCCCTTGGCTGCACCAACCTCACTTCTAAAGCTCCAAGTATTAGGTAGAAGGTTGGTATAATAAGCATAATTCCCGGTACCCACTGATTTATTTGGTGTGTCTACTATCAAGTTCAGACATGATAGGCTAAATAACTTATCAAAGCTTGTTACCCCTGCTTGTGTTGTATTTATAGCTTGTTGCGTGCCAGTAAGGTTATTCCAAAACAAGTCCCCTACTAATGTTTGTGCGTCCAAGTTTGTAAGTCCATCATCTGTAACTAATGACGTAACTTCGCCTTTATACTGATAATACTCGTAAAGCATTGCAAAAGCTGCACTATGGTACTGCCCTTGGGCGTTGACATCAAAGTCGAAATCGTGCATTAGCAATCTGTTCATATAAAGTGGCGGTATTAGGTATTCTTGTGAGCTGCCTAAAGATTTGAAGCTATAATTTTTGCCCTCTGTATATAGCATTTTAGCTAATATTACTAATCCACCTTCAAACCAACCAGCTGTTGGTTTAATCCCGTCATTCTCCGTAAATCTTTTTGATGCGCTTACTAATTTTTCAAACTCGCCTACCATTTCCGAATAGAACGAATGTTGCTTTGCGGCTCCACCAGAAAATGCTTTATATCCCCTTTTAGAACTGAAATCCGCATACAAAATAGTATCTTTGTTGGAATACATACCATACTCAGCTAGCTCTTCACTATTGTCATAAAAGTCTACTGGAGAAAAGGTTACAAAGCTATTTCCATCAACGAATTCATATTCTGTCTGTGTCTCCGCCCATTCCTCGTATTCTTCATCAATTTCATCAGAAGGATGATACAATATTATATTCGTCACACCCGATCCACTAGCAAACTGAATTGGCGGTCCAAATTTGCTAGTAATCAGCGGATAAATGCCCTTATCAAATTCAGCCGCAATCGCAACCGCTGTTGCCTTAGGTGTTGTACCATTTGGTTTTAATGTATTGTATGTATCTAGCCTTTTATCAATATAAACGTGGCAGTAGTCCCCTTTTGCCGCCAGTATAGCTTGAAATGTACTTGGCCCTGATGTCTCTGCATCCATGGAAAAGTTAAAACTGTTGCCATAAAACACATACGTATCCCCAATATTTATGTTGGCTGGCTTAGGTGCTGTTCTCCCAACTGGTTTTTGTTTTAACTTTAAAGGCTCTGCACCTTTTGGCACAGCTCTTTGTACACCTTGTATTTGTTGAGTTTCTAAGGATTTCGTCAAACTCACTGTTGGTTCCACAAAGACAATATTTTTCTTAGAAGCAGTCTTAAGCGTAACCTTAGCTGGTGTCTTCCTAGTTGGTGGTTTAAGGGTCTGTAGATTTTTTAGAGAAGGCTTCACAAGTTTTGTTGTTGTAACCGCTGGCTTTGTCGGCACCTTAACACTGGCCGCATCCACTTCAAGACTGGTTCCCATGGTTGTTGCCACTAAAGCCAACACCAAAATAAAAGACAATGGTTTTTTTAACATCTCTCCACCTCGCATATATGTAATCTATTAATTCTTTCAAAAAATATTCTAGGGATAGCATTATACTATCCCTTCAAGTATATCATATTTGCAAACTGTAAAGCTAGTGTTTTGCAGTGCATTCATATGCCATATTATATATATCTAATAAACATGTATCCCGTACAAATTACGATTGTGAGTAGCATGAGCGGGAATGCCACTTTCATATAGCCTACAAAGGTGATTTTGTACCCTGCTGCATCTGACATACCTGCTGCTACCACGTTGGCGCTGGCTCCTATGATGGTACCGTTGCCACCTAGACACGCACCGAGGGCTAAAGCCCACCACAGCGGCCATACATCCATGCCCCCTACATCTTGCATGTTCATGATGAGCGGAATCATGGTAGCTACAAAAGGTATATTGTCTAAGAAAGCCGAAGCAATGGCCGATACCCACAGTATAGCTATTGTGGCCAGCACAATGTCTCCTCCTGTAGCTGCTAGCACTTTGTCCGCCAAGGCGTGTATAACACCTGCATGTTCCAGTCCGCCTACTAGCATGAATAGCCCTGCAAAGAAAAATATAGTTTTCCATTCTACTTCTTTTAGTATATGCTCTACGTCTACCTTTGATATGAGCAAAAGAACCATAGCACCTGTCATGGCCACAATGGAAGATTCGATGTGAAGTGCAGAGTGGGTAAAAAATCCTAACACCACAAAAGCAAACACAATTAGACTTTTTTTCAATAGTGGTACATCTGTGATATAGTCTTTGGCATTGTGGGCAAGGGCTCTTGCTCTCACCTCTGGGGTGGCCGTAAGGCTTTTTCTATATAGTAATGCAAAAATAACAGTGGTAAGCACTAAAAGTGGAATGGCTATGACTGCGCTGTTGGTAATAAATGACATGAAGTCTATGCCTGCCTTGCTTCCAATCATTATATTGGGCGGATCACCTATTAAGGTGGCTGTCCCTCCCACATTTGAGGCGAAAATCTGCGCTATAATCACTGGTATCGGGTTGATCTCTAAATCCTTTGCTATGGTCAAAGTCACGGGCACTATGAGCAGGATTGTGGTTACATTGTCAAGCAAAGCTGACAATATGCCTGTTATGATTCCTAATAGTATCATCAACACAAATGGATTTGCTTTGGATACATGTACTACAGATACTGCTATATATTGAAATAATCCTGTTTTTTGTATAACCATAACAATAATCATCATAGCCACCAGTAGTCCAATGGTGTTATAATCAATGGCCAAAAAAGCATTGTGGGCGGAAAGTCCTCCAAACAAAATCATGGCCATGGCACCACCAACTGCTAGCACCGCCCTGTCGATTTTCTCAGAGATAATCCCTACATACACAGCCACAAAGATTATTATGGATATTAAAAAATAAGGGTTTTCTTTCATTCATATTCCTCCAAAATTAGAATTATATATACCTAATAACGATATATACTGTTGATATAGCAATGGTTAAAAGCATAACTGGAAAGGCTATTTTAAAGTACTGTCCAAAGGTAATCTTATATCCATTGCTCTCTGCCATACCTATAGCCACAACATTGGCACTAGCCCCTATGACCGTACCATTGCCTCCTAAGCATGCTCCTAGCGACAATGCCCACCACAGTGGTCCGATGTCCATTCCAGTCATCTGTCCCATGCCCATAATCAACGGAATCATAGTAGCTACGAATGGAATGTTGTCGATAAACGCTGACGCGATGGCTGACACCCACAATACCGCTATTACCGTTAGCAATAAGTCTCCATTGGTAATATCGATCACAGCTCTTGCCAAGGCATCAATAACCCCTGCATGCTCTATACCACCTACCAGAATGAACAGTCCAATAAAGAAGAAAATGGTTTTCCACTCTACCTGAGGCAGTACATGTTCTGTATCAGACTTAGATATAAATAATAACACAGTGGCACCTACTAGTGCAATTATGGAAGACTCTATATGTAATGCGCCGTGGAGGAAAAACCCGATAACAACAGCCACAAACACGGCTAGACATTTTTTTAACAATGCCATGTCCTTAATACATTCCTTTGGGTCAGCCGAAAGAACTTTTGCCTTCACCTCATCTGAGGCCACAAGAGATTTTCGATAAATAATAGCAAATAGACCTGATGTTATCATTAATATTGGCAGGGCGATTGGCGCTGTATTGAGGACAAAACTCATGAAATCAAGCCCCGCTTGGCTTCCTATCATAATATTGGGGGGATCGCCAATAAGCGTCGCTGTCCCTCCTACATTAGACGCGAATATGGCGGCTATTATGTATGGGATTGGGTTTACCTTCAACTCTTTTGTCACAGTGAGGGTAATTGGTAAAATGAGCAAAATCGTGGTCACATTGTCCAGCAATGCGGAAAGAATTCCCGTTACTAGCGATAGCAATATGATCAGCGATAATGGATTTGCTTTAGAAATCTTCACCATCAACACGGCCATATACTCAAAGGCACCTGTGGTTTTCATAATCATAACAATGATCATCATAGCTACAAGCAGCCCAATTGTATTATAATCAATGGCTAAAAAAGCATCTTCTGTTGTAAGTATCCCTGTCAAAATCATCAGCAGGGCTCCTGCCATAGCGACTACGGCCCTATCAAATTTTTCTGAGATGATGGCAGCGTACACTACCACAAAAATAATAATAGAAATTGTAAAATGCGTCATTCCTACCCCCTCATATACTGTGAACGGATTTTTCTTATCTCATTCACAAAATTGTTTATTCTCTACATTTTACCATAAAAAAAGAGCAAAACAAAAGTTTTACTCTTTTTTTATGGCCTATGCCCTTACGTCGATTTTGCTTCCCACATTTGGGTTAGCAGGCGTAAGAGTTTGAAGTAGCTGAGTTGCTTGTTCAGACTCCATATTCATGGATTTTTTTAGAACATTCATTCCAACAGCACCGTTACTTGCAAGCGCAGCTACTTGACCTGAAATATTACCTACTCCTGACATAGCAATCCCTCCATTCTTCTCCTTGCCTTCGCAAGGTTATTGCTTTATCCCGTGATACTGAAAATACGTGGTCTCCAGCCTACCGTTATAAAGCTTACGTTTTCTATCGGCTTTTTTTCTGGAGAATTTATACTCAAATTCTTTATCTGCTGTAATTAAAAATAATGACCAGTCTGGCTTTTCTTTAAAAAATCGGCCTAGCCCCGTGTATATTTTTTCAATTTCGTCTTTTTCACCAATTCTCTCACCATAGGGAGGGTTGGTAACGATAATGCCACTTTTTTCGTCAGAGACGAATTTGTTGAAAGCCATGATTTTAAAGTCAATGCAATCCTCTACACCAGCTTCTATGGCATTTTCCCTTGCCGCCATAATCGCTCTTTTGTCAATGTCCGATGCTATTATCTTCACATCAGCCTCGTTCTTTACTGCCTCAAAAGCTTCTTTACGGGCATCCTTCCAGACCTGTGACTGTATACAAGGCCAGCCTTCTGCTGCAAATCTTCGTCCAACACCAGGTGCAATGTTTTTACCAATCATAGCGGCTTCAATCACGATGGTGCCTGAGCCACAGAACGGGTCCACCAGCAACCTTCCCTCTCGCCAAAAGCTCAACTGTACCAACGCTGCTGCCAAAGTCTCCTTGATCGGTGCCTGTACGTCTTTGATCCTATATCCTCGTTTGTGAAGTCCTTGTCCACTGGTGTCAATGGTCAAAGTAACGGTGTCTTTAAGTATGGTGACCTTAACTGCAAAATCAGCCCCAGTTTTATCAAACCAGTCTTTTTCGTAGGCCCCCTTCAATCTCTCCACGATAGCTTTCTCCACAATGCTTTGGCAATCTGGCACGCTATGCAGCTGTGACCTCACCGATGATCCAGATATGATAAACTTCCCATCCACAGGAATCCAATCTTCCCAAGGCAGTTTTTTTGTGTTTTGAAATAGCTCTTCAAAAGACTCTGCTTTGAACTCTCCCATCTTCACCAGTACCCTATCGGCACTTCTCAGCCACAAATTGGATTTTGCAATGGCTAGTTCGTCCCCTTCAAAGGTAATTTTCCCATCTTCAGAGCGAAGAATCTTGTATCCAAGATTTTCTACTTCCCTTTTTACTACAGCTTCTAGACCAAATGTGGCCGTGGCTATTAACTCCATCTCTATATCTCCTATTACAATTACAATATAAACTTTTCTATGGCCTTTGCCACACCATCATTATCGCAGGTATCTGTTATATACTTGGCTATATTCTTTATCTCAGGCACTGCATTGCCCATGGCTATTCCCAGTCCTGCTGCCCTAATCATGGCTTCGTCGTTTAGATTATCACCAATACATATGATTTCCTCTGGTTTGATCCCCAAGGTAGCCCCATATTTCATCACGCCATTTGCCTTTGTAGCTGTATGGTTGGTAATCTCGTAATTGTTGACAGCTGACGAGGTCACATCTACATCTGTCCTACCTTGCAAAAGCGCCTTGTGGTAGGCCCGCTGCTTATCGCCCTCACTAATAATAAATATTTTGTAAATCGGCTCTCTGTCCAATGCCTCGAAAGGGTCTTTGACAATCTCAATTGGAATTCTGTCTGCTGGAGGCAGGTCTTTGTTCCATTGCAGGAAGGCTTTGGCCGTAGCGGTTTCTTCCGGCGCATAAAAAGTCTCTTCTCCATAAAACTGAAAAAAAGTTCCATCTTTTATAAAAAGTTCAAAAAGTTCCCTGCAACTCTTCTTGTTTAACGGATCTCCAAAAATCAGTTTGCCATCTAAGCCGCTTTTGGCAACAGCGCCATTACAACAAAGTACCGCAGAGTCCAACTCTAACTGACTTGCATACACCTTGGCTGAGCCATATATTCTCCCACTGGCCAAAGCAAAATGTACTCCTTTATTTATAGCTGCTCTAATTACCTCTTTGGTATATTGGGTTATCTCAAACTTGCTATTGATCAACGTTCCGTCAATATCACTTGCAATTAATTTGTACACATTAACTCCTTTGCTCTAGTTCTAATTTAACTTGACAAGACTTCGTCCCTTTGTCCGTGTCAAGGATTTCAATTATAATTATATTCGGCCCCTCATCATATCTATTCGTCTCCACATACTCGCCATCTTTACACTCAGCAATAAAACTAGCCTCTACGGCAACAATATCTCGCTCTCTAAGCTCTTCTACGCTCAATGTATCAAATGCCCATTCTACGTATTTGGCATTGTTAACATGCCCATACATGTCTATATCGTTGTAAGAGACCGTTCGGGTGATTCTTTTCGTCATCTGCCCGGTGACTATGATTTTGCCGGGTCTTGTGCCTATGGCGCTTTCTTGATCTTCAGGTAATTGGCCTCCTGCATCAAATGCCATCTTAGTTCTACACGGTTTTCTTGTGTTGATATTCATCAATATCCAGTCGGCAGTACCCAGTACCAACGGTGTTCCTTCTGCATAAAGTCCGTATTCCCTGTAGGCAAACATTTTGTCATAGGTACTAGGCCACGTGCTGACCTTTATGTCCTGATTCAATCTAGGTCTATGTTTAATCTCAATCCTGATCCTTGCCAATGCCCAAAACATATCATGTTCTAGCAAAAACTCTCTACCGATGGTAGTGCCGTCGCAATGCTTTAAGGCTACTTCTTGGAATCTATTTAACATGGCTGGTACTTTCATCAGTCCATTGAAGTCAGTCTCATAGCTGGTGATTGTCACCTGCTCATCAAGACCTTTGCTCAAGTGTTTCATGCTCTCCACTTCCCCTGATAAAAAAAGTGGGGCATTCCCCACTTTTTATTACAAATAATGCTTTCTTCTGTTGATCTCGTTTGTTTCAAACAATGCCATGTGGTTAAGGGATTTGCCTGTACCAATAGCCACACAAGATGTTGGATCATCTGCTATGAACACATCTATGCCTGTCCTAGCTTGGATACGCTTGTCTATTCCATAAAGCAACGCACCACCACCTGTTAATACAATCCCTCTTGCACTAATGTCAGCAGCAAGCTCTGGTGGCGTTTGTTCTAATACCGCATGTACCGCTTCACATATCTGAGTAAGAGGTTCATCTAATGCCTCAAGCATCTCTTTAGAGCTGATTTCTATGGATTTTGGAAGTCCTGTCACTAAATCTCTTCCTCTACAGCCCATGGCCACCAATTCTTCTCTTGGATACGCTGTACCAATGGTCACCTTTAATTGCTCCGCTGTTCTTTCTCCAATATATATCTTGTGTTCTTTTCTCATGTATTTGGTGATGCATTCGTCGAATTTGTCCCCAGCAATTTTCACTGATGCACTAGCTACGATGCCCCCCAACGAAATAACAGCAATATCAGTGGTGCCTCCACCAATATCAATAACCATGTTGCCATCTGGCTTAGATATATCAATGCCTGCGCCAATGGCGGCTGCAATAGGTTCCTCTATCAGATAGGCCGCTTTTCCGCCTGCCTGGGTGGCAGCTTCTTTGACAGCACGCTTTTCCACCTCAGTAACACCGCTAGGCACACAAACCATAATCTTTGGTTTGAAAAACTTACCGCTTCCGCAAGTTTTCTTGATAAAGTGCTTTATCATCTTCTCTGTCACATCATAGTCAGAAATAACGCCATCTTTCAACGGACGAACAGCCACGATATTGGCGGGAGTTTTGCCCAGCATCTGTCTCGCCTCTTCTCCAACAGCCAGTATCTCGTTTGTATCTCTATTAATGGCCAGTACAGAAGGCTCTCGCAATACGATGCCTTTTCCCTTCACATAAATAAGTATGTTGGCCGTCCCTAGGTCGATACCAACTTCTGCTGAGAATGCCATCTTCTTCACATCCCTTTCTGTTTCATTTTCCGTTTTCATTTAATAACCATACTATTATATACTCTTATCTGGTTTTTTTCAACGGCAAATTAACCTTTTTTTAGCAATTTTTCGACTTTTAGTTTACATTTTAGTTGATTTTCACAAAAAGCAATTTTTCTTTTCCTTTTTTATGTCCCATTGTCTTTGAATTTGTTGTTTTGCTGTTTTTCAACATTATTTTACATTATCACATTGTCATGCAAGCGTAAACCAAATCAGAATTGGTTGTTTTAAATTATTTTGTAAACTTAACTTAAAACATTGTTTAAACTTGTCCTTTTTTGTGCTTACATTTTTTTGAAATTTTGGTTTTGGGGGGGAACTCTCAAGCAATCTCCTCTTGTACCCCTATTTTTTTTAGTGTATAATCTATCTTTGACATGATTTTTAATAATTTGGAGGGAATATGAGTCAAGAAAAAACACAAAACATTAAAGTAGCAGATACACTAGGTAACCCTGCTCCTATGGCCCTGTTAGGGTTCGGTATGACAACAATACTACTTAACATTCACAATGCTGGCTTTTCACCGCTTAATGCGACAATAATTGCCATGGGTGTATGTTATGGTGGACTAGCTCAAATCATTGGTGGTGTAATGGAATTCAAAAAAGGTAATACTTTTGGAGGAACGGCCTTCACTAGCTACGGATTTTTCTGGTTGTCACTTGTATTAATTTGGTGGAACCCAATTGGAGAAAAGGCTACTGGCGCAGATATGGCTGCTTATCTAGGACTATGGGGATTGTTCACATTCTTCATGTTCATTAAGACCGTAAAGAGTTCTAACAGAATCACACAACTGGTATTCGGAACATTGACTTTGCTATTCTTGCTACTAGTGCTAGATAATGCAACTGGTTCTGAAACAATCAAACATATGGCTGGCTGGGTTGGTCTTGTTTGTGGAAGTTTAGCCTGCTACGATGCTGTTGCACAAATACTAGGACCTGATCATAAATAAATATTTATAGACGTTTATGACGTAAAAGTGGCTGTATCGCCTTTGTGATACAGCCACTTTTGGGTTCATAGCTTACAAAAATCCATTGATTTTTGGTCATGTTTTTAGTATAATGATATCAAGAATGAAAATTGTTTGGTTTTGGGCAATGAATTGATACAATTTTCATTTAAACTACAATTTGAAAAAAGAAAAGAGGGAGAAACTATGAAAAAAATTACAACTATTATCTTGTCATTGGTGTTAATGTTGGGTCAATTTGTTCCCGTTGCTGCTACCGAGGCGGCTGCGAGCAAGGCTCTGCCAAAGATGATGAGTGGCACTATCGTGCAAGAAACAGCCGACTCAATACTAGTTAAAGCACACAAAAACGATGAGACGGTTATCCTAAAAATAACCGATAGTACTTACATAATAGACGCGGTAAAAGGTACGCCAATGCAAATAAAAGATCGTGTAGGTGACTCGATTGTTGCATATTATGGTCCTATTGAAACAAAGAGTCTTCCAGCACAAAGTAATGCAGTAGCCATTATCGGCAGCATTCCGCAAGATTATGCTGTACCATACTTTGCAACTGCTGAATCTGTGGAAAAAGGCGAAAAATCTATTAAAGTTACAATAAATAACGGTTCAATCATTGCCACGATTACAGACACTATTCCACTTTCACCATTCAAGACGAAAAATATTGTTGCGCTTGGGAATATTACGGCTGGAACAGATTTGTTACTTTGGTCCACGCCTGCAACAATGAGCTTCCCGGGAAGTACAAATGTGACGAAGGCTGTGATTTTAGGAACAAGAGTCGCTGATGTTGTCACTTATGAACTGACAATGAATCAAGCCTTTGTAGAAAAATATACAACCCTAATTCCGTTGCGTAAGGTCGCTGAAGCTTTTGGATATACAGTAGGCTGGGAAAGTAAAACCCGAACTGTAACTCTTTCAAAAGGCAGTGAAATGTATACACTTGCCATTGACAAGAATCAATATGGTGGAAAACAATTGGAATGCGCACCGAAAATAAAAGGTACTTTAACATATGTTCCGTTGTCATACTTTAAAGAAATTTTAGGTGGAAGCTTCTCAGCATACGAATCTAAAATCGTCTTCACAAAGTAAGGATATATTATAAAGACTATATTATCTAAAATGAAATCAGGCAGGAGGGCTTTAGTAGCCTTCCTGCCTTTTTTATCGACTCTTTTGGTCTTCCATAAATAATAATACTTGTAAAAAGAACTCTATCTTGTTATAATAGATGCAATGGAAGACCTCTACAACAGTGGGTGCTCTTCAGATATTAATTTATAATTCCACAGAACACCACTAGTCGTCAAACTTGAGTGGTGTTTTGCATTTTTTGAAGAAATAGATTTCTGTATGGGTATTTCCCATAGCATCACCTCCGTAAAATCGAGCACACCACCGTTGGATACCTCCTCTGACCAGTTATTGTTGTCATTGACTACAAATAACTGTTTAGTCTTCCACGCACCTATATATTAACACACATTCAGTGTTTCGACAATATCTGCATTTGTATATATTGTGCATTATTTATAGACACAAAAAAGAACACCCACATTTCTGCAAGTGTTCCTAATCTGCCTTTACCCAGCGATGTGTTTGCCAACTTTGGTATCTTCTGTACCAATATGTTTTACAAGCCAATCTACCAAGACACTATTCAATTTACCTGTGAATACTATGCCTCCGCCAGTTTGCACCAGCTCGTTTTTCAAGCTTGCTATTGTTTTTATGTATTCGTCATGGAGTTGCTTGTGACGGACTCTATCTGGGTATTCACTCTGCTTTTGTAGTTCTTCTTCATGAGAAAAGTGAATTTTTGTGTACTGTTCAACAAAATTCAAAGTCTCTGTCACTTTGTCTTTGCCTCTGCCTTGCATACAGGCGTCCATAAGGGCATCTATTGCTTGTACAAGTTTTTTGTGCTCATTGTCTATCTGCGTATTCCCTATTAAAAGGGAATCTTTCCATAATGTCGCCATTTTTTCTACCTCTAAAAATTTGTGCAGGAGCTAAGCCCCTGCACCGTGTGTTTTATGCGAAATATCTCTTCAAAAGGCCATCAAAGCCTTTGCCATGTCTAGCTTCGTCCTTGCACATTTCGTGTACTGTATCGTGTACTGCATCGTAACCAAGTTCTTTTGCTCTTGTTGCTAGTTGCTTCTTACCATCGCATGCACCATGCTCTGCTTCTGCTCTTAACTCTAGGTTTTTCTTCGTGTCTGCGTGCAGTACTTCTCCTAGAAGTTCTGCAAACTTAGCAGCGTGCTCTGCCTCTTCAAGTGCGTAGCGTTTGAATGCCTCTGCAATCTCTGGGTACCCTTCTCTGTCTGCTTGGCGGCTCATAGCTAGGTACATACCAACTTCTGTGCACTCACCCATAAAATTAGCTCTTAGATCTTCTACCACTTGTGGGTCTAGGTCTTTTGCAACGCCTACTCTATGCTCGTCAGCGTATGCTTTGTCTCCACCTACTGATTTGTTAAACTTTTCTTTTGGTTGTTTGCATTGAGGGCAAGTTTCTGGTGCCTCTGGACCGATGTGTGTGTACCCGCAAATACTGCAAACCCATTTAATTTCTGACATTTTAATTTCCTCCTTTTATTCATTTCTACATTTGGTACAAGTACCTAAAAAATTAACAGTGTGGCTCTTTACCTTAAAACCAGTGAGGGTCTCTAATTGCTCTTCTAGCCCTACAATGACAGGAAGGTTTACATCAAATATGTTGCCACATTTCTCACAAGCTATGTGATAATGGACGTCAATTGTTGCATCAAATCGGTCAGGACCGCTTACGGATGTAAGTTTTAACGCCTGCCCCTCCTCCACTAGCAAGGATAGGTTCCTATACACTGTGGCAAGGCTGATATTTGGAAAGCTTTGCTTCACATTGTCATAGACCCAATCTGCTGTAGGGTGTGTTTTGGTAGATGCCAAAACACGTCTAATCTCTTCCCTCTGCTTGCTATTTTTTCTCATTCACTGCCTCCTCTAAAACAATAACGATAATTATTATTGTTTTGATTAATTTAATAATACACCCTCTGAAAACAAAAATCAAGTGCTTTTTTAAAAAAATTGAAAAGAGCAGATATTTTACTATCTACTCTTCATCTTTGACCTTAGATTTGGTTTTTTAATTCAATCCAAACCGCTGGTGGCATTGTGCTTTCATTTACATCTATAGGTGCTATATATACGGTATTATCTGGTTTTATATACAAAGTGCCTTTTTTGGGTTTGCCGTCTATCCATCTGCCATGGGGGGCACCTGCTATGGTTTTGACTACGCTTCCGTCTTGCACTTTCAGAAAGGCGGTAGGGTATTTGTCATATAACGCTCTCAAGGACAAATTGCTATTCGCTTGTGGCTGCATAAATTCGCTTTTTATAGCCACATATACGCAGTTTTCTTTCCCGTCAAAATATACGTATCCAGTCTCAAGGTTGGTGCCAGTGCCATGGACTACATTGTCATACAAGTCTACCCAGTCGCCTGTGACTTTTAAACTATACGCGGTGCCTTTGCTGTCTTTGAATACAAACTTGCCCGTTATGGCTGGATCGGTAATGACTGGACCAGGTCCTGGGCTTTGGGTTGTTACCGTAACATCACATGCGGCAGTTTTACCGTTGACGGTAGTCGCTGTTATTATGGTACTTCCTAAGTTGATCCCCACAATGGTTCCATCGCTTTCGACCATGGCTATACTTGGGTCGCTACTTTCCCATGTTAGGGACTTATTTTTAACTGTACTTGGGGATATCTCAGGTGCGAATTTATATGTTTTGCCCATTTCTAAGGCTAAGGTTGCCCTTAAAGTCAGTTTGGTCGGCCCTTTTTCTACAGTGACTGCACAAGCGGCCGCTTTCCCGTTGTCTACTGAAGTAGCCGTAATATTAGCCTTACCTTCAGCAATGGCTGTAAGTTCGCCTGTCTTCTCATCCACTGCTACTATGTTCGGTCTGTTGCTAGCCCAAACCACCTCCTGGTTGGCTTCTTTAGAAAACACTTCTGCCAATAGCTGGGCAATCTGACCTTCTGTCAAGGTAAGCATACTGACATTGATTTTGACCGCCGTCACACCATAATCCACTGTGCCCTGACAAGTCTTTGTCACTTGCCCGTCTGCCGTAGTCACTGTAATTGTAGCAGATCCCGCTGCTAGCGCGGTTATGACTCCTGATTCATTGATTTTTAGAACATTCGGATTGCTGCTACTAAATATGACTTGTTTATTGTCTGCGTCGTTTGGTAGTACCGTTAGATTAAAGCTATGCGTATCGCCTGCCTTTAAGCTAAGTGTTCCATCCATTAGAATATCTGTGGTTTTAATCAACGGTTTTAGCACTGTAACCACGCAAGCTACTGTTTTGCTATTGTCTGTGGTGGTAGCATATATTGTGGCTTTTCCAATCTGATTGGCGGTCACCCGACCATATTGATCCACTAAGGCAATGTTGGGATTGTCAGACGTCCATTGAAAATCTCCGTTGTCAGCATCTAATGGAGTTAGGGTGGCTACTAATTCTGATGTATCTCCCTGGTGTAGTGTCAGTGCTGTGGTATTTAGACTAATACCGTTAACCAACGATACGGAGGTCACTTGGCACTCTGCCGTCAATCCATTTGGGGCTGTGGCCACAACAAGTGTAGTACCCTTACCAACTGCTGTTATGTTGCCATATTCATCTACTCTTGCTATGCTCGGATCTTTACTGGATAGAATCACACCCTCATTGTCCGGCTCTCCTATTATTTTGATTTTTTTGTATTTTTCTCCAATCACTACAGTCAATTGTGTGCTTGAAAGAGATAGCTTCTTAGTGTCGCTGTACACGGTGACAAGGGCAGTTGCTTGCTTACCATTCACTGTGGTTGCTGTTATGTTGGTCACCCCTTTTGCTAGTGCGGTAACGATTCCATTGCTATCTATTGTAGCTGCGTTCTTATTGGAAGATCTCCATGTCACATTGTGATAGGTCGCACTGTTTGGCACGATTGTCGTTGTGAACTGAAAGTCCTCATTGACATTCATTGCTTTGCTGGTGGTATTCAACAATACGCTTGTGATTTCTGTGATTACATGTACATCTATTGTGGCTTCTTTATCCCCTACTGTGGCTGTTATGGTGGTAATTCCAGGCTTTATGCCGATTACCTTACCAGTGTTGTCAGTTGATGCTATACTGTGGTCTGCTGATTTCCAACTAGCACTTCTAATATCGCTACTCTTGCCATTGATCAAGGCTGTCAATTTTATATTGTTTGTCATACTTACATCCACCGTGTTGCCCACAACAGGGGCATTGGCCACGATTTCTAAAGCAGCCATAGGATCCACCACAACCACGCTGCATATGCCGCGGGCAGTTCCTTCTACTGGGGTAGCATAGATTGTGGCTTTACCTACTGCTAGTGCCTTTATGGTTCCGTCTGCTCCAATTGAAATAATATTGCTATCTGACGTCCAAGTGAGGGTTGGGTCTGTAGCATCGCTAGGGAATACATCTACTTCTAAGGTTTTCTCATCGCTTGGATTCATTATGAGTACTTCACCATGATTGATTTTAATGCTTGTGACTGGCACCACTACTGTGATATGACAGGTGTCGGTTCTCCCTTTTGATGTGGTTACTGTAATAGTGGCTGTTCCTTGATTTTTGCCTGCTAGTAGCTTGCCATTGGTGACGTTTACAATGCTCTTATCGCTGCTACTCCATGTAAGTTTTCCATCTGTAGGTCCATCTGATATGATTTTTGCAATTAATTCTCCTGTGGATAGCGCATACATCTTCAAGGCATCGTGATTTAGCTCAATGCCATCAGCATCACATACTACTGTGACTTGACATATTCCAGATTTGCCGCCTGCCCTTGCTGTAATAGTGACTTGGCCTGCTTTGTGGGCTGTTAATATACCAAAATCATCCACAGTTGCTATGTCTTCATTATTACTGCTCCATGATACACCATCTAACGTAGCATAGGAGGGAGATAAGATAGCGGTTATGGTCGTACTACTGCCTTCACTGACTACCATGGTGCTTGGGCTAAGTGCAACGCTGGTCATAGAAACAGAGACCTGCACCTTCACTTGTGCTGTCTTTCCGTCACTGGTGGTTACTGTAACAAACGCCTTGCCGGGTTTTTTGCCTGTTACCTTTCCATTTTCATCTACTGTTGCAATGGTTGTATCTGATGTTGACCATGTCAAACTAGTTCTGCCTGACAAATTCGCATCGGCAGTGGCATTCAATTGTGTGCTTTTACCTACACTAATATTCACCTCCGTGGGCGCTAACTTAATCCACCCTATTGGTGCAAATACTGTAACCCTACAGCTTGCACTCTTGCCATTTGAAGTCATGGCTCTAATGGTAACGATTCCTGGGCTTATGCCAGTCACTGTGCCATTTGGTCCTACTGTGGCCACATTGGTATTGCTAGAAGTCCATGATAGACTTTCGTCACTTACCGCTAATGGTTCCATTTTTGTTTTGAGTTTTATGCTCTCATCTATTTCTAAGCTTACATTGGTTTTTTCTAGGCTAAGTTTTTCTGGGAGGCCTAGAACTACTACTGTGCAGCTAGCCGTCCTGCCTGAGTTGGCCGTAGCTATGATTTTAGCCACGCCGCCCTTTACCCCAGTTACCATTCCATCTTGACCTACGGTAGCCACCAAATTGTTGTCACTGCTCCATGTCACCTCTTTGTTCTCGTCTATATCTGGATATACTTCCACGGTCAAATCTTGGGTGTCACCTACCTTTATGGTTATATTTGTGGCATTTATTATAATTGCCTGGGTATCTATAAAATCCCACCCACTAGCCGCAAAAACCCCTGCTGGTATGCAAAGTACGGCCATGCTTATTGTGACCATGGCCAGCCTAGCAATTTTCATCCTCCATGATTTCATCTTGTTTTCCTCCTGATATGTATAATTAATCCTTTTGTTTATAGCAAAAAAGCCGAATGAAGCTATGCGTATGGCGTATTTCATCGGCTTACGTTGTAAATATTATATAATTTTAGGAAGATTATGTCAACTTCAATCTGATAATTCCTGCATATTAATATGTGCTTTTGATAATTATTGTACAACTACATCTACTTGACCATCTGCAGACTTAGGCGTAGATATGATGACCTGGTTTGGCAAGCATACAATGGACTCATTGCTCTTGCTGATGGCTGGGTCACGTAAGCAATACTGGTCTGGACATTCTGCGAAAATCATCCTGGCACTGCCATCTTTAATCTCAAGTCTATTTATATGCCCCACATCGTTTTTTATGTCGATGACTTGATCTTTGGACAAGCTATACTCGCCATACATCTTCCCATTCACATCAACCCTAACTGCATCGCCATTTTCTCCGAATGAATTCACAATAAATGCTGAACTAACCCCAATGGTTAAAAGTGCCACGCCCAATATGATATCCGCTTTTTTAAATATTTTTTCTTTCTTCTTGCTCACTTTTATCTCCTTTGAAATATGCCCTGTTGTAGGCCACGCTTGGGCTATTTGGTTTATACATTGCCGCCTTCTCATTATACTGATAGGCAAGTTCTCTATTACCTATCTTATCATAGCAGACGCAAAGCTGTAAATAGGGGATATAGTCATAATAGTCATGATATACAAACCCGCTCTCTGATTTTTCCAGCTTTGTAGCTAGATCGTACCAGAAGATTGCCTTTTGATACTCTCCTTGTTCTTGCCATTGATCTCCAATAAGACATGATATATCTGCTCTTGGTTTGTCATAGGTCAAGGCCTGCAAAAGCATATGCGTCACTTTGTCATTTTTGTTTGTTTTCTTATAGCATTCTGCCACTAGTTTGGTGGCAGCTATACAGTCTTCTATCCAACCTTCTCCACTTTGTAGGAACGTAGTTAGCGTGACTGCTGCCTCTTCAAATCGTTCATGGTAGTATAACTCCCTGCCGTAGTAATATCGTCCCCTTGCGCTTAACGGTATACCTTCTTTGATTTGATTCTCGTATATTCTAATATTTCTATTGCTTGAAGAAACTTTTTCTTTTTTATGCACAATATGGATGTCTTCATATATGATATGCCCACTAGGCACCACCACTTCATGGACTGGCTCTTGCCAAACAAAGCCCGCTTCTCTGCGGAACATTCGCTCCCTATTATACGACATATTCACAGTACCATCTTCATCATGGCCTACATCGTATTTCATCATAACCATATCAATTGTTTTGCTTAGCCGCTGTTTTAGTCCAATGAGCTTCACCAATTCCGCTTCTGAGATTATATCGTCAGCGTCAAGCCACATGATGAAGTCTTTTGTGGCTTTGGACATAGAATAGTTCCTAGCAGCGGAAAAGTCGTCGATCCACTTAAAATCATATACCTTATCAGTGAATTCTCTGGCTATAGCTTTGGTTTTATCCTGTGATCCTGTATCAACTATTATAATCTCTTCTACTGCATCCCTGATGCTCGTAAGGCATCGATTTAGGACATCTTCCTCATTTTTTACAATCATACATAAGCTTATTGTACCCATACGCCTCCTAGGATATTTCTAATATTCCAATGCTTGAGTTAATAGATGAAACTCTCTCCCCACAAGCATTGACTATTGTTAATATGTTTTCTTTTCCTTCTGGTGCTGTAAAGCACAAATATGTAGTGGCTCCATTATACCCTTGCCCCATGGCTGAATGCACAGCCCCCATCACTTGATCATTTAATTTAATCGAAAAGTAAAAAGGTGTTGGTTTTTCACTATTGCTACTTATAAAAAGGGATAATTGGTATGTGCGTCCCTCTGTCAATTTAAACTCTTCTCTATTGGCTACATGTTCTATTCCTTCTGCACCTATTCCTGTATTCTTACCGTATTTTATGCTATCCTCATTTTCTACCTTTTGAGAAGCTATGGCGTTTGCTGTCAGGTAGTTTGTAATTCTCTTGCTATGGTCATTAACCATGAAAATACCTCCAACTCATATTGCGATAGAGCAATCCTCTTCATAATATGATGTGGTTGCAAATATGGTTACAAAAGAAAAAGAGCAGATTTGCCTCTGCTCTTTTTCCACTATTTTGCGTTGATTTATTGTTGAACCGTTACCCATCCACCTGGAGGTGTTGTGTTTTTGTTCACGTCTGAAGGTGCTACGAAAACTCTTTCTTGTTCTATATACAACGTACCTTTCTTTTGTCCGTTGTCTTTCCATGCACCGTTTTGTGTATCGGCTAAAGTCTTCACGATATGTCCGTCTTGGACTTTAATAAATGCGCTAGGGTTCCTATTGTATAAGTCTTTCAACGTTAAGCCTTTATTCGTATCTCGTTGCATGTATGGGTTGTTTAGTGAGATGTATACACAATCTTCTTTTCCATCTGTATAAACATATCCAGTTCCAAGTCCTATTCCATAGTCATTGGTAACTTTATTGTATACATTCTCCCAGTCCCCTGTGACTTTTAGTGTATACATTATCCCTTTGCTATCTTCAAAGCTGAATAAATCTCCCACTCTTGGATAGTCGTTTGTCTCTTCCGTAGGTGTTGGTACTACTGGTACAGTTCCTGTAACAGTAACTGTGGCTGTAGCCATTTTACCATTAACGGTAGTCGCTGTGATTGTAGCTTTTCCTGCTCCTACAGCTGTAACGATTCCTTCATTGTTCACGGTAGCTATACCTGTATCATCACTTTTCCATGTCACAGTTTTGTTATTCACGGTGGTAGGGGTGATGGTGGCTAGCAGTTTGTAAGCCTTGCCAGATTCTAATGAGAATGAAGTTTTATCTAATGTTATCTTGGTCGGACCTCTTTCAACAGTAACTGTACATGTAGCAGTTTTGTTGTTATCTACAGTCGTAACTGTGATAATCGCTTTACCTGCTGCAATACCTGTAAGTTTTCCAGTATCATCGATTCTTACCGCCATTGGGTTAGCACTAGACCAAACCACTTCTTGGTTGGCTTCTTTGGCTAAAACAGTAGACGTTAATTGTGCTGTCTCGCCTTCTGTTATTGTAAGTGTACTACTACTTAGTTTAACCTCTGTTACACCAATGCCTACTGTTACTACGCATGTTGCTGTCTTTTGTCCATCTACGCTAGTTGCTGTAATGGTAGCGGTTCCTGGTGAAAGCGCTGTTAGGTTGCCTCCCGCATTGGTTTTAACAATAGTAGGATTGTCACTGGTAAATGTAACTTGCTTGTTACCTGCATGGCTTGGAAGTACTGTTGCAGAAAGTTTGTAAGTTTCTCCTGCACCCATATTGAGCGTAACTTTATCCATATACACGCTAGTAACTTTTGCCAATGGCTCTATTACGGTAACTGTACATGATGCCACTTTGTTCTTATCTGATGTAGTAGCATAAATTATGGCTTTCCCTGTTCTTTGTCCTGTAACAACACCGTATTCATCAACGGTAGCTATACTTGGGTTCGCCGATGTCCAAATCAATGCGGTATTATCTGCATTTGATGGATTAATGGTAGCTACTAGGGTTGCTTTCTCGCCTTGACGAACTGTTAATGCTTTAACATTAAGTGCAACACTATTCACTTTTACTACTACTGTAACTTTACATGTTACCTTCATTCCATTTGGCGCGGTTGCTGTAACATCCACTGTACCTTTAGCTACTGGTGTCACGTTGCCGCTTTGATCTACTTTTACTATGCCTGTGTTTGCACTTGCCCAAGTTAAAGATTTTAGACTTTCCTCATCTGGGCTAGCTATAGCATCGATTTGCTTCGCTTTTTCTCCAAGTACAAGTGTCAATTTGCCACTTTCTAAAGATAGCTTATCGATGGCACTATATACATTAATAACAGCACTAACTTTTCTACCATCTTCTGTACTTGCTGTTATATTGGCTATGCCTTTGCTAACTCCTGTAACTATGCCATTCTCATCTACTGTGGCTATTTTACTATTGGACGTGCTCCAAATTGCTTTATTGTAGGTAGCATTGGTAGGTGTTATTGTAGCTACAAGTTTAGTGGTGCCTCCCACTAGTATTGTTTTGCTAGTCGGGCTAAGTGTCATGGATGTAGTAGGCACGAATACGTTAACTGTTATCTCTGCCACCTTGCCACCAACATTTGCAGTTACAGTAGTAACTCCTTTTGCTACGCCTGTTACGATACCATTGGCATCAACCTTAGCTATTGCTGGATTTATTGCCTTCCACTCCACTGGTCTTGGGTCCTTGGTGTCCCCGTTGACATTTGCAAGTAATTTGATTGTTCCTGCAATTCTAACTTCAACTGCTTCACCTGAAACCGTTGGGTTAGCATCAATTGCTAATGTATCAACAGCAGACAATACTGTTATATTTGATGCACCACGGTTGGTTCCCTCAGAAGGATTCGCATAAATTGTTGTCTTACCTACTGCTAGGGCCTTGACTGTGCCATCTTCGCTAATTGAAACAATGTTATTGCCATTGGTCCAAGTCACTTTTGGATCAGTCGCATGGCTTGGGTATACAAGAACATCAAGTTTTTTCTCTTCGCCTAATGCCATGACAACATCTTTGCCTTGGTTGACTTTGATGCTACTCACTGGCACAACCACAGTGACCTGACAAGTGGCAGTTTTTCCATTGCTTGTGGCAACAGTAACGGTAGCTGTACCTGATTTGTTACCTGCTAATAGATTTCCACCATTGACATTGACAACACTCTTATCGCTTGTGGTCCATGTAAGTTTTCCATCTGTAAGTCCTTTTGAAATAATATTTGCCACTAATTTATATGACGATAGTGCATTTAGTTTGACTGCACTAGGTGTTAGCTCTATACCGTCTGCACCGCATACTACAGTTACTTTACATACAGCTACTTTACCGCCGGCATTGGCTGTAATAGTAACAGCACCAGTGGTCAAGGCTTTTATTGTCCCATTGTCGTCTATTGTTGCTATTTCTGTATCGCTGCTCTCCCACGAAACGTTCTGAATTGTAGCGTTGGCCGGAGACAAAGTTGCTTTAATATTCGCGCTCTGTCCTTCGCCCATCATCAATGTGACTGGGTTTATTGCAATACTGTTGATAGGAATAGAAACTCTAACGGTAGCTTCTGCATATTGCCCAGATTTAGCTTTTAATTTTACTACTGCTGTTCCTGGCTTTTTGCCGGTTACTTTACCTGTTTGATCCACAGTAGCAACGCTTGTATCAGATATTGACCATTCTAACCCTTTTCTCTTTGAAAGGTCTGAATTAGAAGTCGGTTTTAGCTGTTCCACTTTTCCAACATGAACTGCCGCATCAGATGGGGTTAAATTCATCCATTGTATTGGCTCTAGCACTGTTACAGTACACGTCATACTCTTGCCGTTGGCAGTTGATGCTGTAATGACTGATGTTCCAGGGCTAACTGCTGTAAGCATACCATTTGACTTAACTGTCACCGCAGAATTGTTGCTAGATGACCACGTTATGTCTTTATTCTTTGCTGTCAATGGCTCTGCTTTTCCATTTAATTTAGCTTTTTCTTTCACTTCTAGCACTAAACTAGTCTGATCTATGGTTATTTTTTCCACCTCAGCCATAACAGCTACGGTGCAGCCTGCTACTTTACCAGATGTTGTGGTTGCTGTAATATAAGCAGAACCGCCTTTTACTGCTGTAACTTTTCCGTTCTGGTCTACTGTAGCCACTGTCGGATTACTCGTCTTCCAAGTCACCACTTTATTGGCATCGACATTAGGATATACCTCTACCGATAAATCCTGGCTGGTGCCTACTTCCATGCTAAGACTTGCTTTGTCTATTTTTATGGCCTGCGCATCGATTAATTCTGGGCTGCCAATGGTTGCTTGCTCTGTCCCCCAGTCTGCTTCTGAGAATTTAACAACTAGCGCATCGTCTCCACCTTTGTATCCTGGTACTTCTTTTGAGTTGGTGGCTCCAACAGCATAAACATCACCATTGCTTACACGAATCACATCATTTAACGTGTCTGTGCCACTAAACGCCACTATTTTTTCACTCTCTAGGGTGAATACGTTGTCTTTTAAATCAACTTGTGCTGCCCATCCGTCTTGGTCAATACTTCCAGCCACGTAGAACTGGTTGCCAAGTTTTTTGAGACTCTGCACTTTACCATCTAAGTCAAGTACGCTTTCCACTTGTATGGTTCCTGCTTGATCGCTAGGAACAGACACAAGTGCTATGATGTTGCCACCTGCCACTACATATTTGTCATTCTCAACGTTAATTATATCTGTAGTGCCTTTAATTTGGCTTGGCATTGTCCAAGACTGAACTTTGTGGCCTGTGGCTAGATCCACAGAAGAAATCTTATTGTTTATTGCATCAATTAGAACAACATTTTCGCTCTTTCCATCTATAGCTAGTGACCCGTTGCCTGGGCCCATTCCTTCAATATTCTCTTGCCCAAACTCACTAATGTTCTCTGTGTTCCATACAGTTATGCCGTCGACTCCAATTTTTCTTAAAAACGGTTTCTTCGGACTTCCGCCTGTGGCACCAGTTATTATAAACTCACCGCTTGGAGTCTCAACAATACCAGAAGAGCCCCAGCCTTCGATTCTTCCTGTATCAAATCCGCCCTTGCTGCCACCTTCTTTGATGACCCAAGTGCCCCAATACTCACCACTGCCCCAACGCCCTGTGGTTATGTACCCGCCATCTTTTGTGGCTAGTATATCTGATCTAGGGCTAAACATAGCACCTTCATAGGTTTTGGCAGAGCCTAATGCTCCGTCTTTACCTATGCCCATAACAAAGCCGCTATAGTCTGCTACTGGTCCTGCAATATCACCGCCAGTAACGCTAGTATTGGCTAAAACATAAATGCCATCACTTCCACGCTCTATTAGTGCATTTGCACTGTTGTCTCCTGCATTTCCAATGGCTTTAATCCAACTTTGACTGCTATCCGCAGCAAAAGCTCCCATTGGCGCACAAAGCATGGCAACGCTTATAGCGAATATTGCTAGCCGTGCCATCTTTCTACTATACGATTTCATTTTACTTTCCTCCTGGTATTTATATTAGTCCATATGATTGATTGATTGAAAAAAAGCCACATGAAACCAAGCATTTTGCTTGTTTCATCAGCTAATGATGTTCACATTATATTATCAATATGTAATAATGTCAATGTGAAAATCAAAAAACATCAACAATTGCTGATGTTTTTTGATTTTTTACTTTTATTTACATTGCTGTTCTTACATGACTAATACAATTACTACAAATGCATTTGTCTCTAAATGAAGTAACATTGCTTGCTCTGCCACACAGTATACACCTGTTCCCGTTACTTCTGCCTAAATACATGCTATCTCTCACGTTCTCTCCTCCTTTGACTGTAAGAATGTGGTAATGATATCATGATTTTAATGATTTGTATATTAAATGTAACGATTGGTCATTTTTTTGTATCCTAATGCTCATTTTTGTTGATTCGTATCCGTTAGAACCATGGGGATGGTTACCTCTCCCCTTATGTCTGTGTTCATTAATTCTTTAATTCGGTCACGGCCATAACCCAGACTTAAAAGATAATAAAGCTTAGTTACAGCTGCCTCCACTGTCATATCGTAACCACTGAGAGCCCCTGCCTCAGCTAGCCCACTACTGGTCTCATATAGCCCTACTCTCGCACTGCCGCTCATGCATTGGGTACAAACCACAACCATAGTCCCATTGTCAGTGGCGGCTTTTAGCACCCTTTTCAAAGCGTTGTCATTTTCGGGCACGTTACCTGCCCCAAAGCCTTCTATAACAAGGCCTTTCAGATTTTTAGTCATAATGTTTTCAAATATTTCAAACTGTATTCCCGGGAAGACCTTTAGTACTGCTATTTGTGATTCTATAAATCGCATTAACCTCAATCGTCCCTCAGTCTTTTTAACATGTTTTTTCTTAATCTCTATGTCTACCCCAACTTGTCCTAATAACGGATAGTTTGGTGATGCAAACGCTTGCAAATCATCTGCACTTACTTTTGTGGCCCGGTTGCCTCTTATGAGCATACTTCCAAATAGCAGGCATACCTCAGGTATCTTATAGTTAGCAGCTATAATCATAGACGTTATTAAGTTGTCTCGGGCATCATTTCTGATTTCCCAAAATGGTATTTGTGAGCCTGTTAATACCACTGGTTTTGACAGGCCCTCTAGCATAAATGAAAGTGCCGATGCCGTATAAGCCATGGTGTCCGTCCCATGAAGTATAACAAATCCATCATATTTATCATAATGATCCGTTATGTCTTCGGCGATCTTTGTCCATTGCTTTACTGTAATATTAGAAGAATCCAGCAAAGGGTCATATTCTATCAATTCAAATAACGGCATCTCTTCTCGATCTAGTTCCCTAATTTGCGATAGAACTTCTGTCATATATCCCTTTTGAGGGGCAAACCCATTGGCTGAGGGCACCATTCCTATGGTACCTCCTGTGTGAATCAAGCAAACTTTCTTTCTCATTTTTTCCCCCACTAAAACACTTTTTTTGCACCGTATACTATATCTTTTATATTCACTAGGATTGCTGCTATCAATAATAGTCCTACATACATCTGCCCGTTTTCTCTTTCTATTAGCATTATAACACTTTGTATGGATATGATAAGTGTATTTGCCATAAGTTTTGGCAAATTCCATCGTATTAACATGAATTTTCTCGTATGAATGGCTCTTATGGCAAACAGCGCACCGTAGCTGATGAGCATAGATACAGCGGCCCCTTGTATTCCTATCTCTGGTATTAGCAAATAGTTCAATCCGATGCTGACACCTGCACACGCCACTGTGGTCACTAAGGTGTATCCGCTTTTTTTCTCCACCATATAGATACTTCCGAGAAAATTAGAAAGACACATAAACCCTGTGGCTATTACGAGAACAGGAATGTATTGCCATGCTACAAAATATTCTGGGGAAGCCAATAGGGCCATGAGCCATTTGGCAAGGAATATGATGGTGGCAGCGACTAAAAATACAATAGATTGGTATACGCCTATTACATTGGAAAAAAACCTCTCCTTTGCTAGCCTTGACTGACTTTGCAGTGCTGAGATTTGCCAAGCATCCATGAATATAGCAGATACGATTATGATCAAAGTCGGAATCTTATAGGCAACCGCGTACAGCCCGTTGGCTTCTGCACCTAAAAAATATGTAATTATATACCTATTGGCTATGTTTATCAGCCATACTGCAATGGTGGTAGGAATCAGCGGGATAGCGTATATTAGCATGTTCTTTGTCAGAGCTTGGCTGACCTTTGTGATGTCAAAATACTTGTACAGCCTTGCAGCTACAACCAAGTACACAGCAGAGATTAAATCTGATACTATATTGGCTACCAGATATCCTACAATGCCATATTCAAATATCACCATGAGCAAAATATTGAATCCAATGGTCATGATCGTCCTAATCAATCCATCAAATGCATATAATTTAATACGTCCCAATGCCCGAGTAAATTGTCCGCAAATCGCTCTAAGGCAAGATACTGCCACGTATATGAAAACATACTGGCTATACTCACCTACTACGTTAATTTTGCTAATGAGTGGCCATGAAAATAAAAGCAAAGCAATGCCTACTAAATTAATTAAAACCCCTGCAGAAAACACAGCACTTTTGTTGGACTGCCTCTCTAGTCCAAACCGAGTAACCGCCCCTGCCATCCCTCCAGAAACAATGGGAATTAGGAGATTGCATGTATTGACAATTAAATCTACTACACCATATTCTCCGCTGGAAAGCACCCTTGTATATATAGGTATCATCAAAAAAACCAGTGCCTTAGAACTAAATGTTCCCAAGGCAAAGATAAATGTATCCGATACTAGTTTTTTATATTGGCTCATCCTCATCACCTACCAAATCTTTATTCTAGTATATCACATATTTGGTTGCCTATATGCGCGGTTTGTGGTAAAATGAACATAGTGAAATCTGTCGCATACAATGCGTGTGTCAGAACCTCTGGTCACAGAGAACCTGATGTACACATTGAGTGCGCCGGAGCTCTTATAAATTAAATTTTGAGCGGAGGTGCAATTTCATGGAAAATGAACAAAAAGTATTGGCTTCAAATGATTTTCCTTATGTACTATTTGAAGTATCTGACAACATCTGTGGTGTTACATGTTCAAAAATGTTATCCATCCAGATTCTTAGTCAAGTAACTCCTATGGTGAACAGTCCTGATTATGTTCGTGGATGCACGAATTTTCGTGGTACTTTTATTCCACTGGTTGATATTCGTAAAATGACTGGGCAGATTAGCGCTACTGAACACGTAGAACATGACATCAACATACGTCAACGTATCAACGATCATCTAACTTGGATTCATACGCTTCAGGAGTCTGTTGAAAATGGAGTTGATTTTCCACTAACAGATAATCCTACCATGTGTGCTCTTGGAAGATGGCATGGGTCTTTTACCTCAGATGATGTCATGTTGCAAAAACTATTAAAATCACTAGAAGAGCCTCACAAGCTTGTACACGCAACAGCGACTCGGGTAAAGGAACTTATGGCAAATGGAGACAGAGACTCAGCTCTTCATGCCATTCTTCATACTAGAAATACACATGTAAAAGAGGTTATCCGTATATTAGAGCAGATTGATGCAAAGTTACATGATGATATTAAAGAAATGTTAGTAGTAATAGAAACTGTTGATGGTGCTAAAGGCCTTATTGTAGACCACGTAGCAGGTGTAGAAGAAATCGAAAGCTTTGAACCACTACCTGCCCATCTATCACATGCAGCCCACGTTACATGCATTGGTCGTCGCGAGAAGACACAAGAAGCAATTCTCATCTTCGATTGTGATCAAATTAAATAAACAATACGCCAAAATAATTAATCCCTTGTGTTTACGCACAAGGGATTTTTTTCATTCTTACTATATCAGTGGGACGATTCTAAATCATTAAACAATCATTTGTATAGTGGTCTTGATTATTATTGGTTTAAACTCTGCACACCGCAACATCCACCACCGCCAGCTGCCATAGGTCGCTGCTGTGGTTGTTGTGACGCTAATGCCGCTACATCAATATTATTAAGATCTTTTACAATATTGATTTGGCTTCTAATCATACCCATCCAACAACTATATCCGATAACCCCTGATGAAGTAGGGATAAATTCAATGATATTGTCGCCTTCTACCAGTTGCTTTTCAATGCCATATTCAGGTATTTGCATAACATTGTTGCACCCGTTGAGAGTTCTTGCATCGGCTTTAATATTCCATCTCACCAGTACCCCCGATTGAATGGTAATTGGTGTATATTCATTGGCACCTAGCACGGTGGTCACTTCTTGGACTTCTCCGTTGACGGTTGCCACTGCTGATGGTGCTGCCTCTGCCTCTATACTATTAAATGGGTCTATGCCAAAATGACCACCTATTATATACGCAGCTAGTAGCACAAATATAGGTGCCAATATAAATTCTTTCTTTAATCTCTTTTTTCTCATGTTCTAAATCCTTTCATTTATGTATTCTCTACTAATACGATTCAGAAATGCAAATCCTTTCAAAAGTTTTACGTAAATTTTTTATGCTCTTTTCTCTTCTTTTATGAGGATTCTGATTGCCTCTACTGTGGCCTCTATTGCCTTAGCTGTGTCGTGGACTTCTGGATTTGAAAGGTTTTTGGCTTTGCGTTCTTGATTCCAAACTACATTTAGGATGCAACCTGCTCTCACACCTAGCGTTGCACAAACGATGTATAACGCAGCACTTTCCATTTCTGATGCAAGACATCCGGCCTTGATCCAAGCTTTCCAATTGCTGTTTAGCTGATCGGCCACTGGCATTCTGTCTGGGCTGTGTTGCCCATAAAACGAATCTTTACACTGCACCACTCCCGCATGATGGCTCATTTTTGCCTCTGGATATTTGGCGATTACAGCCTTGGCCCCTGTGACCAACGCATTTGTAATATCTAGGTTTGCCACTGCCGGGAACTCTATTGGTACATACTCCTTGCTGGTGCCTTCCATCCGAATAGCGCCTGTAGCAATGACTAGATCTCCACCAATAACTGGCTCTGCCATGCCACCACAAGTGCCAATACGAATGAAATTCTCAACACCCGTCCGGTATAGCTCCTCTACGCCAATGGCTGTAGATGGCCCTCCCATACCTGTGGACATGACCATGACAGTCTCGCCCTCTAACTCCCCAAGCCAAGTGGTATATTCTCTATTCTGGCAATGAAATCTTGGTCTATCCAAATATTTTGCAATTTTTTCTACTCTGCCTGGGTCACCTGGTAATATTACATATTTAGCACCATGGGTGTCGTCGAATCCAATATGATACATTTTTTCCATTCGTCTGTCTCCTTTGATATACGTGTATTAAAACTATGTTTTATTAGATGTTTTATGGCACAAAGCTTCACTATAGATTGTATCAAAAACCCTCTCACTATGCAAATACTATCTATGCTATGTGAAGTTTAATGTAGATTGCAAGTTTAATCGCAACAAAAAGGCACAGCAGTCTGTGGCTGTGCCCTATTCATACCCCTTTGATATGTTATGATTGATTTGGCTCGGTTTGTTTCTTTTGTTTTGGTTCTCCTGACTGCTCTTCATCTAGTTCGGTTTTTGTACCAAGGAAAGCAGGAAGTTCCATGCCCGCTTGGTTAAATAAATCCCCAAGTGGTGGCACAGATTTTAACATGCCCGATAGGAAGTTGGCTGTAGATGGTGTCCCACTGCCGTTACCCATAGAGTCCCAAACTGTAACCTTGTCGATCTTGATGTTCTTAATGGCTTCTACTTGTAATGCCACTAAGTCTTGGAGTTTATCTGCCACAATCAATTTAACCGCAGAATCCGCGTCTCCACCAGCTGCTTCTACGAGTCTTTGCATACCAGCGGCTTGTTTTGATAATATCTCTTGCATACCATTGGCTTGGGCTTGCATTTTAGCAAATAATGCGTCTGCTTCTCCTTTTGCCTCACGACGAAGGGTTTCTGCTTTGGCCTCTGCTACGATTACTGCTTTTTCTTTGTCAATCTCTGCGGCTACAATGATATCGGCCTGCTGTGATGCTCTTTCTAATTCAGCTCTGGTAAGCGCTGTTTCTCTTTCTGCCGCATAGGCCTCTTGCAATGCTTTTGCGCTTTGCACCTTCTCTGCTGCTACGGCTATTCTTAGGGCTTCTGCCTCTTTTTCACGACGTGCTGCATCGGAATTGGCTATTGCCACCTTAGAGGAGTTCTCACCTTCGATAGCTGTTGCGTCTGCTGATGCCACTTCAATACGTTGGTCTCTCTGTGCGTTAGCTTGACCGATTTCACCATCACGGTCTTTTTCTGCTACGCTTTTCTTCGCATCATTGATGGCTTTTGCTGCTGCTTCTTTACCTAGTGCCACGATATAACCAGATTCGTCATTGATGTCTGTAATATTCACGTTGATAAGACGAAGTCCGATTTTTTTAAGCTCAATCTCCACGTTGTTAGACACTGCTAACAGGAATTTGTCCCTGTCTGTGTTGATTTCTTCAATGTCCATGGTGGCAATCACAAGACGCAATTGTCCAAAGATGATGTCTTTTGCTAGTTCTTGTATCTCTGCCATCTTCAAACCTAGCAGACGCTCGGCGGCGTTTTGCATAACGCCCGCTTCTGTTGAGATACCAACGGTAAATCTAGAAGGCACATCTACACGGATGTTTTGCTTTGACAGTGCGTTTTTCAAATCCACGTTAATTGAAATTGGCGTCAAATCCATGTATTGGTACGCCTGAATCACTGGAATAATAAATGCTGCCCCTCCATGTATACATTTAGCTGAAAGAGTTTGACCTTGTTTGTTGTTGCCGACCTTGCCGTATACCACTAAAATTTTGTCTGATGGGCATTTTCTATATCTGGATAAAATCCCTATAAAGGCTGCTAACACCACGACTACGATGATACATAGGCTGATTAAAAATTCAAATTCCATTTAATGTTCTCCTTTCTCTACAATTAAAATTCCATTTTGTATATCAATAACGCGAACCATTTGGCCTGAAGCTAGTGGTTCCCCTCCATCATTGACTGCATCAAATTCCATAAATCTATCTTGTATTGTTAATGTTATTTTACCTGGGTTGCTACCCTTTGGTCCTATTGGAATATATACGTTACCAGTCATGCCAAGTGCGTTTTTCAAGTCTATGTTGCCACTGGATACTATTTTTCTCGATAGCATGATAACCTTTGCTACTAAATACATAGCCAGTGCCCCCAACGCAACACCTATAAGTATTGCCAAAAATGGGTTCAGTCCTGACTTCACAAAGGAAATCGATGACCAGCCAAATACGGTAAACAGTGCTACAAACCCTTGTAATGTAAACAGCCTTAGGTCTCCAAACTCTGCTAATGTCGCATCGTGAGCTAAGTCTGCACTATTGGCGCTCATATCCCCTGCATCTGGAAGATCCATCCCAGATGTATCTGTTGGATTGAAGCCCTCTCCACCTTCTCCGAAGCCTAGCATGACCTGTATAGTCTGAATCACGAAAAGCAATGTTGAAGGAATCGCTATGCAGTACAAAGCTTTTAAAAGCGAATCTAGTCCATCCCACCACTCTGTCATCTTTCTTCCCTCCTTTGATGTAAATACTATTTACCTAAAATTTATCACTATTCTTCCTTGCTGTCAATAGGCATTTAAAGTTTTTTTATTAAACAGTTATTGGGTTAATCTGATTTACCTATTGCGTTTTTATTGTCGCTTTGCTATACTTATGTAAATAACATTTACTTTTGGCAATTTCTATTAATTGGGTGGTGATTCCATGGACAGAAAACTTTTAGGACAACGACTAAAGGAAGCTAGGCTTGTTAAGCAGCTTACCCAGGCTGAGGTGTCTGGTGATTTTATTACGCGCAATATGCTCAGCCAGATAGAAAATGGGCTGGCCATACCTTCTATGAGTACATTGGCCTACCTAAGTGATATACTGGAAATCCCTATGTCCTCCTTGGTATCTAAAGATGACAGTCCTTATCCAGTCTATGAAAACAGTGATTTTGTAATTGCAAAAAATCATCTAAATCAAGGTAAGGATAAAATGGATAAAGGTGACATGGACCAAGCTGGCAAGGATTTTGAGAAGGCTCGTGAACATGCGCTTTTAGCTATCCATGCCGCTAGCAGTATACATGCTGAATCAATTTTGTTAATAGAAAATATGGTTCAAAAACTTAAAAAAAACTAAGCCCCTATATTGGCTACTCTAATGAATTATGAATAATTTCACCCTTTTTTAACAAAATAATCAATGGAGGATGAATTTATGAATTATTATTTCTCATGTTTTAGAAAATATGCTCAATTTCATGGCAGAGCTCGCCGAAAAGAGTATTGGTGGTTTACCATAATTAATGCAATTGTTATGGGGATACTAGCTACATTTTCTGGTATGGGCGCAGCCTACGTTGGCATGGCTGAGGCTCTTGCCAATGGTGAAATGCCTGTGATACCTATGGGAAGTGGCGTAGGGATGTGGGTTTTAGTTATCTATGACCTTGCTGTATTGCTACCCATGTTAGCCGTAGCCGTTAGGCGTCTTCATGACACCAGTAGAACTGGTTGGTGGCTATTTATTAATCTGGTTCCAGTGATCGGTGGTATTTGGTTTTTTGTTTTGACCTTACTAGACAGCGTGCCCGGCGAGAACAGATTTGGTCCTAATCCAAAAGAAATCCCTACCCCTGACTAAGGACAAAGATGTGAAAATCATATGGAAAAGACCCTAAGGTGAATCAGCAGATTGCATCCTAGGGTCTTTGTTATGTTGTCAGCAAAGGTTTTGTTAATGCAGAAATGTAATTGGCATTTGCGTTAGGGTTTCAAACTATAGTTTAATCCTCTAAGACCTGAATTAAACGTTTTATATCTACTGGTTTTGCTAAGTGCATATCCATACCTGCTGCCAGTGCCATTTCAACATCTTCTTTGTATGCATTGGCTGTCAGCGCAATAATTCTAATTGTTTTGGCATCTTCTCGCTCTTGTTGCCTAATCTGTTTCGTGGCTTCATATCCATTTAGCACTGGCATTTGAATGTCCATCAAAACATGGGTGTATTGTCCAATCTTTGAGTTTTTGAACATATCTACGGCTTCTTTGCCATTAACAGCCTCTTCTATTGCGATATCGGTGCCAGCAAGGATTTCTTTTATTATTTCTCTGTTAATGTCTATATCTTCAACCAGTAACACTCTCTTCTTACCCAAATGGGCGGCTACACTGTCATAGGAGTGGAGGTGATTGTTCATCTCAGCCCTAGGGAATTCCAACTCAAAATAGAACGTGGAGCCTTGGCATAATTGGCTCTTGACATCAATTATGCCCCCCATTGATTTAATTAAATTCTGGCTGATGGCAAGCCCAAGTCCTGTGCCTCCATACCTTGCCGCTACGCTACTACTACCCTGCTCAAAGGGAATAAATAGATGGTCAATCTGCTTGTCTGACATGCCAATACCAGTGTCTGAGATAATGAATTTTATGCAAATACGCTGATTCTCTTCCCTTACCGCCTTGACTGTTAGCGATACTTCTCCTCCGTTTTTGGTAAATTTTATGGCATTGCTCAAAAGGTTTAATAGCACTTGATTCAATCTAAGTCTATCTCCTATTATGCCTGTTGTTTCCAAGTCTTCAAATTTTTTAATAATCCTAATATTTTTGGAAGCGCTGCTTGGTGAGATAATATCATATGCCTCATTTACAGCACTTTTTAAATCAAATGGTTCATGATTTAGGGTTAGTTTTCCTGATTCGATTTTAGACATATCTAATATGTCATTTATGATGCCAAGCAGGTGTTCTGAGGAGGTTAGTATTTTCCTTGTCCCATCCATTACTTGATCGGTATCTGCAACATTTTTCCTTATGATGTGAGACATTCCTATTATGACATTAAGTGGTGTGCGACTTTCGTGACTCATGCGGGCTAAAAATTTACTTTTTGCCGTGGTAGCTTCTTCTAGGTTTTTTGTGCGTTCATACACAAGTTTTTCTAGGTGCTTAGCCGCGTTTCTACTTCTGACAAATAACACAAGTACTAGGCAGGCAATAATAGAAGTTAACATGATTGCACTTCCCAAGAAAATACTCTTTTGCCTTTCCATCACATCGGCATAATCAAATGTTCTCGTAGCCCATTTTTCTTCGATTTCCGCAGTATTTGCATAGAGCAATGCCTTATTCACAATAGAGGCTAGCAATTTTTCATCTTTATTGAACCCAAACTGGACATCAAAATTATAGTCAAAATCCACGTTGGTCTTGAATCTAGCATCCTGATAATAGTTGTTCCTACTTAGCAATATATACTCGGTCACTGCCAGCAAATCTATCTCGCCCTTGTTTAGTGCTTCAAAAGCTTGGTCTTGATTCTGGTAGGAAATTGTTTGGTTGGTAGGGAACCAATCTTGAAATAAAGTTTGGTATCCTCGCTTTTCTATCACCCCAACCCGCTCTGTTATGATTTGCAAAAATTTAATTTCTGGGTATTTTTCCTTAGAGGCCAATATAAAGGAATCGTGGGTATAGGCATCGCTCCAAAGAAACCTACCTTCTCGCTCTTCCGTTTGAATTATCTCAGATGTCATCTGGGCCTGTCCATTCTCAATCATGTCCATAAGCTCACTCCAAGGTACATCTGGCTGGTTGATTACCTTAAAGTCTAGTCCTGTAATCTTAGCTATTTCTTTTATGACATCAATGCCCATGCCTTGAAATTCTTCTTCTGTTGTATTGTAAAAATCCAATGGATAGTTATTGGAATCAGCAACTACTGAAATAGGTTGTCCGCTGGCGACACGCGCCTCAATGTATGCTCGCTCTTCTTCTGTGAGTTGTTTATAAGCTTGGTTTCTTTTATAATCCATTTCACCTTGCTCGTGGATTTGTGCCATTATTTGGCGGTTTTCATCCATAAGGAATTTGTCCATTACGCTTATTATGGGTTCTAAATCGGGATTTTTGGTGGCCAATGACGTAGAAAAATAGACTGGCTGTGCCATTGGTGCTGATTGGATGAATGGATATTCTGCCATAGGAACAACTGAGGTAGTTTCGCCAAAAAACACCTCACCATTGCCACTCTTTATGGTTTGTGCCGCCTCTGCATAGGAATCTACGTATATGCTCTCATATGGATGATCGTACACTTTTTTTAGCAGCTCTTCTGTAGCACTTCCCCGAAAAAACACAAATTTTGGTGTGTTCTCTTGCATGATTACGTCTACATCTTTGACGTCTGCAAGATAAAAAATGTATAAAGAACGTTCTGTGATACCCTCTGTCATGTATAAGGTTTTGACACGCTCTTCCGTCCTTGCAAGATCTAAGGTAAAATCTATCTCGCCACGATTAAAGCTATCAAGAAATGTGCTCCAGTCCAAAAGTTTGTGCTCTACTTCTATACCGTATAGCTCTTCCATTAGCTTAGAAAATCTATGGGCAAAGCCTTGGATTTCCCCAAATTCAGATGCAAACGCCTCGTCGCTAGGCAAAGAAACTAGGGTAAATGTTCTACCCTCAGATTTTATCTTTTCTATTTTATTGATTTCATCTTGGGTCACCCCTGGGATTTGTCTATAATCTTTAATTGTTCTGTCTTCATCTATTCGACCAGCTATTACCTGTGCATGACTAACAATCGTAGTGCAAACAAGTATCAGTGTCAGCATAGCAATCGCTATTCTTTTCATGAAGAGCCTCCCCCATCTATTTATGATTCCTATTTCTTTCTCGCATTTCTTACATGCTGACTTCTTGATCCTTGGTTAGGCTTTTTAGGTCTCTGAAATGGTACTGGTTTTGGCTTTGGCTCGAAAACTTCCATCGGATACGGATGATCTTCGATTTTAGGAATTGTCTTTTTTATGAGATTTTCAATATCCTTCAGATTGCTCTTTTCATCAAAGTCACAAAATGAAATGGCGGTGCCTCCTAGCCCTGCCCTACCCGTTCGTCCAATTCTATGTACGTATGTTTCGGGGGTTTCTGGCAAATCGTAATTCACAACGTGAGACAGTTCATCAATATCGATGCCCCGTGCCGCAATGTCAGTGGCTACCAAAACTCGAATTTGCCCGTTCTTGAAATTGCTAAGGGCCCTTTGCCTTGCATTTTGAGACTTATCTCCGTGAATCGCTTCCGCTTTGATTTTAGCCTTTATAAGGTCTTTGACAACCCTGTCTGCACCATGTTTTGTACGGGTAAACACAAGAACTGATGTAATCTTATTGTTTTCTAGCAGTGAGGCCAATAGGTGCTTCTTATTGACTCTATCCACAAAGTATAAGGACTGCTCTATTGAGTCTACGGTGGAAGCCACTGGTGTCACTGTGATTTTAGCAGGGTCGTACAACATGGAATTGGCCATGTTTTCAATTTCTTTTGGCATGGTTGCAGAAAAAAGTAATGTTTGTCTTCTCCTTGGAAGCTTTGCAGAAATTTTCTTCATATCCGCAGCAAAGCCCATATCAAGCATTCTATCTGCTTCATCCAAGACAAATATTTTAATTTCTTCCAAATTAACCAGTTTTTGATTGATAAGATCATTCAATCTGCCTGGTGTTGCAATCAATATATCTACGCCGTGCCTTAATTGCTTTACCTGTGGCTCTTGGGATACCCCGCCAAAAATCACTGCACATTTCAGCTTTGTATACCTGCCGTAGGCGCCAAAACTCTCAGCGATCTGAATGGCACGTTCTCTTGTGGGGGTCAGTACCAATGCACTTATCCTGCGACGGGTAGGAACAGGTATATCGCTAAGTAGTTGAAGTATAGGAATGGCAAAAGCCGCTGTCTTTCCCGTCCCCGTTTGGGCGCATCCCAACAAATCTCTACCCTCTAGAATGGGTGGAATAGACTTTTCTTGTATGGGTGAGGGTGTCTCGTACCCCTCGTCAGTTATTGCTCTTAGTATTGGTTCAATTATATTTAGATTTTCAAATTTCATCTCTTTACCTTTTATCACTTAGTTATACTTAATATTCTTTATGTAAGTAGGAATTTTGCTGCATGCATGACTTCATGTCCAGCTCGTACTCAAAAGTATATTATATCATACTATGGCGCGCTTAAGTAAAAATATATGATGGGTTAGCTAGATAAAATATTGCCTAACTTTTCTCTCAATACTTTGATATCAACTGGTTTTCTAATAAAATCCTTCGCACCCAACCCAATTGCTTTTTGCAAATTGTCTGCTGAAGTATTGCCCGTAATAAATACCACTGGTACTTTGCTATACCCTGGGAGTCTTCGAATCAGTTGCAAAAGTGCAAATCCATCCATTTCAGGCATTTCGATGTCAAGCAAAATTATATCCGCAGTATTGCTCTTCAAAAACTGCAAGGCGGCATTGCATTCTGCCATAGCAAATACAGTGTATTCATCACGCAACATTGCTTTAATGTTCCTAAGCGCATCTGGCATATCATCAATTGCTAAAACACGTTTTTTCCCAGAACCTTGATTTTGTGCCACATGAACCAATTCGATTAATCGATTTGACTCTACCACTGCTGTGTCATAATCAAAGGCCTCCAAACACCACATGACGAGTTTTATAGAGTGATCTATCTCCTCGTTGTAGCTATAATAATCAATCGCTTTCAATGCCTCGTAAGCTCTTCCAAATTCGAAGTTTTCCAAGAGCATATAAAATCTTTCAAAAACATCTTTTGGTATCGCAACCTTATTCTTACTTACCATTTGTCCCCCTTGGAGTGGACTCTGTCCCATTTGTGGCAATGGCTGTTGCGTGTTTTGTTGATGTTTATAGGTTATTACCTCTTCTGGCTCTTTTGCTTCAATAATCTTTGTGCGCAGCTTTTTAATGTCACTAAAGACCACTGCAAGCTCTTTAGCATATAGTTCAAATTGCTTTGTCTGCAAATGTTTGTTTAGATTTTCTATTCCAAATGCCAACGAAATCGCTCCAATATCTGCAAGCAATGTTAAAAGTCTATCCATGCTAATTTCAAACTGGACAAAATCAAACTCACCATTATCCAAATTAGAAATATTTAAGGTTTTAATAATAAATTCTGATTCGTTTGTAAATGTTGCTAAGCATGCAAAATATGCGTTTTTGTCGCTAAAATTTTTTGAGGCATTTACTGCATCAAACTCTTCTATTTTTAACAATTTAAACATACTAAATGTGACTGTTGTCATGATTTATTCTCCTCAAGATTTGATGTGATTTTGTGGATTGTGTCTTTGGAACTATCATATTCAAACATCTCAATTTGTTCATACAAAGCAAAAATCAAATCATTTAAATTCTTGCCGTAATCATATGTCTTAAGGCGCTCTAATATGGCAAGCGCAACATCATCATCAAACGCATTGAGTGCGGCTTGCATTTGGTGCATTTCATATGAAAGCTCTGCCAAGTCTCCGTCCGCTTTTACATTATTTTGTTCCTGTGAAAAAAATATTTTTTTCAGATTTTCTTCCAATCTCAAAAGTTCTACTAAAAATGGCGGGAATTCATTTTGGCAAAATTCTAGATCTTCAGTTTTCGCATGAATTTCAAGGTCGTAGGCCTGAGCAGATATGTCTGCTGCTCCTAGTGTGGCAAGAGAACTTTTGCATCCATGAGCTTGAATTGCAAACCTATTGCTGTCCTTTGTAGCCAAAGCCTCTTTCATCGTATTTGCTACCTCAGAAATTCTTTTTGTGAAAATCTTAAGAGTATCCACATAAATTTTTTGGGCTCCTCCTACCAATTGGAGTCCTGCATCTACATCAATATTTCCCAGTGCGCGTAATTCTGACATTTTATCCATGTCTTCCTTATTTGCTTGGGTATTTTCTGTATCGTGGTTTTTTTCTTTTACACTAACTTTATCTGACGGGAGCCAGTTTATCAGCATCTCATTTAAGAGTATTCGGTCGATGGGTTTTGATAAAAAGTCATTCATACCACTGTCAATCAGCATCTCTTTGACCCCTTGCATGGCATTGGCGGTCAATGCAATAATGATCTGATTTTCTCTTTCATATCCAGCCATTTGACGTATTTTTTGTGTAGTCTCTGCGCCATCCATTTCAGGCATCATATGATCCATAAAAACAATATCGTATGCTTTGTTTTGAATCATTTCAATCGCCTGCATGCCATTCGTCGCCGTATCACACATAATATCTGAAAGTTCCAGCAAACCGCTGATTACATGAAGATTGACATCAAAATCATCTACCACCAAAATTTTGGCATCTGGTGCCGTGATAATATCATAATTTTCACTGCTTTTTCTGACTTTATCAGGATTACCTTTGATAATCGGAATTTGGACAGTAAATTTTGAACCCACGCCAAATTGACTCTCTACTGTTATCCTTCCATCCATGGCCTCAATAAAACTTTTGGAAATCGTAAGCCCCAGCCCCGTGCCTGCTTCTGACCTATTATGTTTATCGTCTACTTGTTCAAATGCGTCAAAAAGTTTCTCCATAGCCTCTGGCTTAATCCCAATGCCTGTATCTGAAATGTCAAAAATAATCGTGTCTTCATTTGCCTTGATTAGTAGCTTGACATATCCACGAGTTGTAAACTTCACAGCATTTCCAATTATATTAATGAGTACCTGTCTGAGCCTCGCATCATCACCGTACAGGCAATCAGGAATTGCCCCCACAATTTCAAATTTAAATTCAATATCCTTTGCTTTTGCAGAAAATTTGAAAATAGAATTAATATTTGCAATTAATGTAGCAAAGTTGTAGTGAACATGAACAAGATGAAACTTTCCTGCTTCAATTTTTGAGAAATCTAAAATATCGTTGATAATGCTTAAAAGATTCGTTCCTGCTGATTTTATTTGATTGGTATAGCTTTTTTGTTTAGACGATAAAGTTTCTGAGAGCAGAAGCTCTGACATGCCGATAATTGCGTTCATGGGTGTGCGGATCTCATGACTCATATTGGCAAGAAACGTGGATTTCATTTTAGAAGCTTCTTCTGCCTTTTTCGTCATTTCAGTCAGTTCTTTGGTTCTCTCTTGCACTGTATATTCCAGACTAGCCATGAAACTTCTTAGCTCTTCTTCAAGTTCCATTTTTTTCATTAAGTTTGCAATTGTTTTGCCTAAATTTGTAAATAGGGTCGCTTCATCTTCGCTCACTTCTTTTAAAGAATATAAATCAGTCATCGCCATAAAAACTGTTTTGTTATCGCCTTTTGATATGTTTACAAGCCATGTTGGGTTAACCCACACAGCTACGTTATGTTTTTTTCGAGCCTTTTCCAGAAAATCAGCATTTAAAACAAAAACACCTTCGTCGGGAATCATTGTAGATATTTTGCAAATAATATCAAAACTTAGGTTGTCTTTAATTGCTTCTTTGTTCATATACATGGATGTTACTTTATAATCAGTTTTATTAATTTCAAATATGCCAACTTTACCAAAATTAAAATGATTTCCTATTTCGGCAGTAATTCTATCCATGACATCTTGATTGCTGTGATAAGAATTGTCTATAATGCTTATTATGTCGTTATAGGCTGTTAATTTTCTTTTCATGGTTTTTTCGTTTTCAATATTCTCATTAAGCTTGTCAACCATGGTTTCGAGGGCTTCAGATAGCGTCGAGAACTCATCATCGAATGTTCGTTTGTCATTAAATTCAAATGAAAAAACCTGCCCGCCATCGGATATTTTTTTAGAAGCGTTTACCAATGCTTTGATTCGTTTTCCGATCAACCGGTTGTTAAACCACCAAGACAACGGCGCAAGTGCGATTAAGATTAGCACAATTGTAAAAATAATGCCTTTTTTATAATCCTCTAATTCTTTCATGACATCGTCTGCGGATATATCTGCACCGACTATGCCGACTTGGTTTCCCTTTTCATCTTGGATGGGCGCGAAGGCCGAAATAAGATATCCATAATGTTCTCCTCCATAATAAATCTCTGTATATGTAGATACGCCAGTTTCGTATGTCTCAGGTGCTGTCTCGTATTCTTCGTAGGAGTCCAAACGTCCAAAGTCATCACGTCCATCAAGACCATTTGCAGATCCAGCAAAGATATACTTAAAGCTTTTGCCATCTACTGTTCTAGCCATGGCGTATAGATATGTCATCTCTGACCTAGGTCTAGCCCTGTCGGCCATATCTTGTAATTCGTTATAGTATTCATTTCTTTCATTGGTGTCAGCAATTTCTTTAAATTTGCCACCATCAACTGTGGCGGCAATGGCTTCGGCAACAGCCAAGGCTGTTCTTGCTTTTAAGTCTATGCATTCATCCTTATAAGCATAGTAGCTATATAGCGCGATGCATATTGCAATAATCGTAATGACTATCGAAACAGATATAGATATTTTCGTGTTTACCGAAAGATATTTGTGTTTTTGGTTTTCCATTTGCCTTGACTCCTCTTACGGCATTATCATAGCATAATATCTCCTAATACTCAAATGGTTTTGATGATTGTATGAGTGGCTTTGTTGGTATCGAAAAAGGGTGAGGTGTCTCTTGTTACTATATCTAACTTTTACCTCAATGCATCCCTTTTCATGTATATTTTAAAATCCTCCGCATATACATGCCCTATAGGCAGAAAATATCAGGAGGGAATATCAAGTGAAAGATTACATAGAAGAACGTGTTTTAAGTTTAGCGAATCACATATTAGAGACAAATTCCACAGTGAGATCCACTGCAAAGAAGTTTAAAATAAGTAAATCTACCGTACATAAAGATGTAACCGACAGACTTGTGGAGATTAACCCTGGCCTAGCCGCTGAGGTTAAGGATATCTTGGATAAGAACAAATCTGAGAGACATATCAGGGGTGGATTGGCGACGCAAATGAAATACAAAGGAAAAAGCTAGTGTAATTTTTGACTTACACTAGCGTCCCAATATGTTTGTACTCCATATTTAACCTTGTCATTTTTGACTTACACTCAGGTGCGACTACTGCAACTACACATGTGCATGGTCCACCTGATTTCATTATGTCCACTTCTATAGTAGGTGTCTCTACAAAACCTATTCCATTCATCTCCGCCAAGAGCTTTGCCTCATAGGCGATTCCCTTTGATCCAACAGGAACAATCTCACGTACGTCTAGGTGAGACAATAGGGATTTTATCTCACTATAGGAAACCATTTTGTCTTGCTCTTGTAGAACTTCATTCCCCACCAAAGGTTCGCCTATTACAATCACCTCGTCACCCGACTGGCATGGACTAAACTTTAATTTGGTTTTATCTGCAACCCCAATGGCTGTAATTCCAATGGCTGTCATGGTGGTAACCATGTTTTCTTCGGTGGAGCCAGTCAGAACCCCTTCGTCAATATCTGCCGTAATGAATCCCTCAGCTTTTGCCTTGGCTAACTCCTTTTTAACACCTGCCATGATTTTTTGTCCTGTAGCATTCATCTCATTGCACACTGCGTTTGATAAGGAAATTATTTCGGCACCTGTGCATATGACTTCCATAATTACTACCCGAGCGGTCAGTAAACCAACTAGGTCTGGCAAGACTTTTAACGTGTCGTTTTCTTTTTCGCCGATGCCTCCACAGCTGTCACATGCCAGTATTAGGCTTTGCTCCTTTGAAATATCGACGATTGTAATATCCCGCCTTCTATATACTTTCACCTCTCCCATGTGATACCTCTCTTCTCTAGCACATAGACCACTACCAATGCCAAAACCATGTTGGCCGCTGCCGCTACTGAAAGTACTACCATGAATCCATATAATACCTTAGGCTGGCTTCCCATGATAGGAAATAAAAATTTCCAAAGAACTACTATTTGCAATGGACCATTTAGAGCCGTGCCTACTAGGGTTCCAAGGAGAGCGGCTAGCTTGAACCCAAAGCGGCTTTTGATTTTGTTATATGTTATCGTAAAGGCGAATACAGTCAATGCCATCAACCCAGCAATCATTAGGTGTACTGGTACAGTGAATGTAAATCCCGACAAAGCAGCTGTCAATAGATGTCCCAATGCGCCAATCAAAGCGCCGTACCCGCCGCCGAGCAAAATACCGCCCGCAAAAGCCGGCATGGAATCAAATGCTACACTCCCTGCTATTTTCACATTGGATAATATAAAGGACAGGGCAATAAAAAGCCCACAGATCGCCACCGTTTTAGATTTTTTATTCATTGATTCCTCCAATCTAACGGTTTCATCATATCATTGCAGCTGGTTCTTGACAACCCCTTAGATTTTCTGTATCTTGATAGGGAAGGTTATTTCTACGGGGGGGCTAGCATGAACAAAATTTTACTGATCGAGGACAACGAACAGCTTCAGAAATATATTAGCGAGTACCTTTCTGCTTATGGGTATTCTGTCACTGTACTTGATGATTACGATGCTGTGCTTGAGACTGTGGAGAGCCTTCAGCCAAAACTGATTTTGCTTGACATTAACTTGCCTCGGTTTGACGGATTTTACTATCTAAAGCTAATTCGCAAGCATTACCCCACACCCATCATCATTTTGTCCGCTCGTAGCGAAGAGGCTGAGCAGATTAGGGGCATTGAAGAAGGTGCCGATGATTATATCACAAAGCCTTTTTCCATCGGTGTGTTATCGGCTAAAATAAACAGTATGCTTCGCAATAAATCTCGAGGGCAAAATGATTCTCCCCGCATCGGAGGACTTCATCTCTCAGCGGAAACCATGGTACTCAGTCATAACGGCACCCATACGGAACTAACAAAAAACGAATACAAGATCCTGCGCATACTTATAGATAATATAGATCAAATTGTTACAAGGGAGCAGATTCTAGAAGAATTGTGGGATGACGTTAGCTTCATTGATGACAACACCCTGACAGTCAATATAAATCGTGTCCGAAAACGGCTATCAGATATTGGTCTTCCTGATGCAATTACAACGAAAAGGGGTGTGGGATATGTCCTTGAAACAGCTGGTATTGGCAACACTAAATAGCCAGCGTAAGATGATTTTTGTTTACCTATTGAATACGGCAGTGCTTACTTTAATCTTTGCATTGATGCTAGATGAAGTTAGCTTTCTCTATCCATTGTTGGTCAGTGCGGTGATACTGGTTCTTTATTTGGTTTATATGACGGTTCGCCTAAATGCCTTTATGACCGAACTAGCGGCGGCAAAAATACAAGCCAGCGATCTTAATGCAGATACTTATACAGAAAAAGCTGTTTATGATGCCATGGGGGAAGTCCATCGGGCTTATGCCATGCGAATATCATTGCTACAAGAGCAATTAGACGGTAGAAACAATTTATTTTCTCAGTTCATACACAATATGAAATCTTCCGTATCGGTCATTGGACTTGCCTGCGAAAAACAATCCCAAGATGCCATTTTTGACATATCAATGGAAAACGAGAAACTGAAAAAGAACTTAGAACAGGTTCTCAATCTTTTGCGACTAGATCAATTCTCAAATGACTATATTTCGGAGAAAGTAGATTTGTCTGACATAATTAAAAATGTAATAAATGAGAAAAAAAGGGATTTTATTTATTCAAAAACCTACCCAAAATACACAGGTGATGAGGTGTATGTATATACGGACAAAAAGTGGTGTGGGTTCCTTATTGAGCAAGTTGTATCCAATGCTATAAAATATAGTGATCCTGATAAAAGTATCTATTTTGAAATCCAAAGCATGGAGGGACGTACTGTCCTTCATATTCGTGATGAAGGCATGGGCATTTTGCCAGAGGATTTGCCTCGCATATTTGATCTTTTTTATACGGGAACCAATGGGAGACAAAACAAAGAGTCCACGGGAATCGGTCTGTCTATGGTCAAACATATCTGTAAAAAGTTAGGTCACCAGGTGTCAGTAGAATCCCAAGTGGGGCAAGGCACAACTGTGAGCCTCTGTTTTACTAAAATCTAGGAAATAGGGCAATACAGTGCTTTTATTACAAAATTGTAAGCTTATTGTAAGCCTAATCGATTTTATCGGTTGGGCTTTTTTGTGTATACTAATCCTATAGTGAACAATTGGAGGATGTTATGAAAAAGATTATTTCTACGGAGAGTTTAAAAAAAGTTTACCGCTCTTATAAGGGGTCTGGTGAAGTGGTTGCACTGGATGGTATTGATATTGCTGTCAACGAAGGCGAGTTTATCGGGATCATGGGTCCCTCTGGCAGCGGCAAGACCACCTTGCTCAATGTTCTTTCTGGTATTGATACGGCTACCTCTGGTGAGGTTCTCATCGATGGCAAGGACATTGCAAAAATGAAAAAAGATGAGTTGGCTTTGTTTCGTCGTCAAAAAATCGGCTATATTTTCCAAGATTTCAATTTGCTTGATAGCTTGACCTTGAAAGAAAATATTGCTCTGCCACTAATTTTGGATAAGGTGTCTCCCAGTGAGATCAATAGCAGAGTGGATGAGTTAATGACCTTTTTCGACATTTCGGAATTGGCAAACAAATACCAATATACTGTGTCTGGCGGGCAAAAACAGCGTGTAGCGGCGGCACGGGCTCTTGCAGTGAATCCAACAGTATGTTTTGCTGATGAGCCTACAGGAAATCTTGATTCAAAATCTTCTGCCAATATTATGTCCATGCTGAGCAGCATGAATGAAAAGAAAAAGGCTACCATTCTTATGGTGACCCATGATGCCTTTGCCGCCTCTTATTGCAAACGGATTATCTTTATACGAGACGGTAAGGTGGATTTGCAAATTGTTAGCAATGGGGATCGCAGGGCTTTCTTTGATAAAATTCTTGAGACCCAAAGCGTGACAGGAGGTCAGAGAAGTGACATTTAATGATATTATATTAAAAAACTTGAAATACAATCTCAAGCGATTTGTTTCCCATTTTTTTGTGAATAGCTTTGTGGTGGCTGTATTGTTTATGTATGGAAGCCTTCTTTTCAACGACATATTAAATGAAGATCCTGCTATACAATCCTCTCAATCCTTGATTGTCATGGCCGCGGTGGGCATCTTAATCTTTAGCGTGGTTTTTTTGACCTATACAGGTATTTACTTTGTCAAATCCAGGGGCAGGGAATTTGGCGTTTATCTCACACTAGGTATGACCACCCGAGATTTGTCAAGAATGGTTGTATTTGAAAGTTTTGTGGTTTCTATTTCATCAGCTTTGCTTGGTCTGTTGTCAGGATTGTTGTTTTCAAAACTGTTTTATCTAGCCTTAGAGAAGATACTAAATCTTTCTAATGATATATACTTTTTGAATTACAAAACATTTTTGCTAAGTCTTGGTGTTTTTTTGGTGATCTTACTGTTCAACATGGCTTTCATCGGGCGCTTTATCCGCAAGATGTCCATTGTGGAAATCACAAAGTCTTCAAGGACAAAAGGCGTTTCAAAACAGCGTCCCATTGTAGGTATTGTCGCCTTTATGGTCCTTGCTATCTCCCTCTGGTTTTTTAATGCAATCGTCAAGGGTGATGAGCTAGTTATTGATTTTGTACGGGATCACGCAATACTAGCCCCTTGTATGGCCTTTACGGGTATTATGTCTTCCATGTTTTTCGTGATTGGCTCTGGTATTTCTGGCATTCGGGAAGTTTTAAAAAAATTCCCAGCTGTCTATAACAAGCATATTTTATTGCTATCAGGTTTGTCACACCGCTTTTTGTCCTACAGGATTTCGCTATACAGCGTATCATTGCTGATTACGTTGGCCGTTTTTTTCATTGGCATCGGTATGTCTTTTTACAATTATACGGATATGACCATTGATGATTTTCAGCCCTATGATTTTATGATTGAGAATCGAGGCAATGCCAATGCCATGTCTGCACAGGAGTTAACAGAACTTGTTGCCAAAAATGGTGGTGAAATAGATAGGATTAGCGCACTGCCATATCTTGATGGTCAAATATATAGAGATCTCCATGATCGGGAGAATTTATTTGTTAACTACCGCAGCACTGGATATATCATCAAAGAGTCTGATTACAATCGTCATATGAGTCAGAATATCAGCCTAGCACCAGATGAGTTGCTGCTGGTACTCAATCAAAAAGGAAATGCGGAAGAGTCCGAAACTTCTAGTTTTGACACCCTACTTGCTATTGAACCTTATGACAAAGCACTAGTTAGAGCAGATGCGTTTCGTGAAAAGGGCTGGGATAAAAATACTTTTGTCGCATCACTATCTGATATACCTCATCTGGAATACACAGATAATAAAACAAAAAGTATGTTCGGTACATTTATCAATTCTTATGGCAATCTGGAATTTGCAGGTGCCACTGCCAGCGTAATTGATGATGATGTTTATGATAGTATCAAAGGCAATCAGCAGAACCAAGTGTTCCTGTTCAATCTAAAAAGTGGCGATCAAAAGCAAATTTTTGATGCCATCCTAAAGGCACTGATTCAGAGAAATATTGAAAATGGTGTCATGGATCCAAGCAATGCCAGTCAAATCTGGGCGGGCTCAGCAGTTGATTTTTATGACAAAGGAGATATATCCCAGCTCAGACCGATCTCTAAAGTAGAGCGATATGAAATCTGCTTTAGGGCCAATGGATTTCTGCTGTTTGCACTTGATTTCCTTGGTATCTTGTTCTTGATTTCCTCATTTATCGTACTGTATTACAAACTAATCAGTGATAGTGATGAGGACGCCGAACAAGTGAACTTGCTCAAAAAAGTCGGACTCACCGTTGATGAGTGTCGTTCCTACCTGCAAACACATACGGCCATCATATTCTTTACCCCTCTTGTTTTGGGTGGTTTGTTGGGGCTATACTTGGTAAACGATTTCGTCTCCTTCACACCTTACAGCGGTATTTTAATGCTCCGTGTTGCTGCCATGTTTTCTGCTGTTGCTCTGGTTGATATCCTTCTATACTTTTCCCTAAGAAAACGATTTTTTAGGGAGGTGGGTATTTAGTATATCTGCCTGCTATGTTGTCCGCACGCCTTCTATATGGATAAATCTAAGTTTCTCATAGGTATAAGAAGAAAGCGGTCTATTGTCTGCGTCAAATGTATGGGCGACCACCAAAATATTATCTGGGTTTGGATTTGGGCCTATAGATACCACCACGGGGGAATGGGCAAAGTGGCGCCCGTCAAATGAAATCTGCACTATGTCCCCTGGTCTCGCTTCTCTCATTGGTACATCTTTTGCAAAGGGGCCCACGCCACTGTTTTTCACTAAAAAATTGTATAAAAACTGTACCCCTGACCAAGATGGCGCCCTATCGGCACCGGAATTGTAATACCACCCAAAGACTGGTTTGTAGTTCATCATATCACTACCTGCAAAAATACATTGGGACGCAAAGTTGGTACAGTCTCCACCGTAGCTATCAAAGTTTAAATATCTGGGGTTGCGTCCAAACGCCCATTGATGAGCATAGTCTATCGCTTTTTTACGATTGTACTCCCTTATCCTAGTTGGCATATAAAAACCTCCTTGCAATCCTTATTAACTATAGGATATGCGAGGAGGTTAGAATGTGCCCTTCTACTCCGCCACTACCACCTTACTGCCTTCTTTGGCACCGGTTGGTAGTTCTGTTACGATGGACATATTGGTGTCAATGCCTGTGACAACAGCGTCTTTGCTACTTTTAGCTGTGATTGTCACTGGTTGTTTTGCCAAGATTCCGTCCTTAATGATCCATACAAAGTCTTTGCTATCTTCTTGGTGGATGAAACCTTGTGGTATAACAATCACGTTGTCTTGCTGGTCTATGACCACGGCGGCCCGCACTTCAAATCCAGGTTTTAGCCCATTGCCTGCTGGCATTTCTATCGTGACACCCACACGCCTTTGTGCTATGCCCAAAGCTGAAATTTTCTCTTCTGCTTTTGGATTTATACTTTTCACTTTGCCTTCCACGCCACCTGCTGGCAATATTGGTGAAGTGATCATGGTTTTTTGTCCTACCTTCATAGCCACGGTGTCATCTGCTAGAAAATCTGCTTTGATTGTGAATTTGTCGCCATCGCCTAATGTAGCCAAAAGTTGACCTGGTGCTACTAGCTGTCCTTGCTCCCAGTCCAAAGACAGTACAACACCAGCCCTTGGGCTTTTTACGATCAGCGCCTTGCTAATATCATTTTGTACACCTAACATGTTGCTGGTGGCAGATTTTTGTGCTTGCAGTGATGCCAAGGCAGACTTAGCCGCATTATGCTGCTCTAAAGCAACTGTATAAGCCTGACGCGCTACATCCAGTGTTGCCTGAGGAATACCGCCTTCTTTAAATAAGTTTTCGCTTCTATCAAGCTCTTTTTTCGCTACATCCAGTGCCGTCTTCGCCGCTGCTACAGCTGCATTTTGCGCCGTGATTTGCCCTTGGATTTGTGATACCTGAACCTCTATCTGAGACGCTTGGCTTTGTGATTGGGGATTTTTCAGTTCCATAATCACCTGCCCAGTTTTCACAGTATCTCCCGCCTTGACCTTGACGCTGACCACCTCGCCACCATTTTGTGAATATATCTCGTATTGATTGGCATCAGATACATACGCCACTTCTTCAATGGTCTTAACAAAGGTGTCTTTCCCTACAGCAACCACGTTGATCTCTAAAGGTTTTAGACTACTCATAACCCCATATCCTACAGGCAAAACCACTATCACAAGCACGATTAGCAGTTTTTTTCTTTTCAATATTCCTTTCAGTTTTCATTTCCTCCAACATATTTTAAATCGTTTATTACCTATTGACAATTTGACTCAAATTTCATTGTGCATTCCACGCGTTACTCTCTAACTCTTGTCACTTCCACTAAATCCATTTTTTTCAATCCCCTCGTGGTCATTCTACTGACAAAGAATATTAGAAGGAAGGCTGGCACTGCCGCATATACATAG
>JAVBKP010000141.1:0-32292 GCA_031553975.1 Anaerovoracaceae bacterium
TATAGTATATGATGCTTTGATTGGTGAAGTAAAACTCCAATCTTGTCCATCAGTGCGTGTTTTTGTGATACTGTCACCTTGATTGACCAATCCAGTAATCTGAGTTGCTGCATATACATTACTAATACTGTTTATATTCCCCAGTGTAAACGAAATGACGCTCACGCAAATAAGCACCGCTATAAATATCTTATTAATTTTTTTCATATATCCCTTTCTAAAACCAACCAACATGCTGGCTTTTTCTTTTATTATTATGATTTTAGGGCATAAAAAAGCCCAGCAAATGCTGGGTGAAATCTATGCCTAATTTTTTAATATCTCTATAAAGCTACTAGGACCCATTGCCTTTATCGGAGATATATTGAAGTCTTTTTCATTTCGTGTGACTATAAAATCAGCTTTAAAGTTAATTGCACATTCCATTTGTAAGCAGTCCTCAAAGTCCTTGAAATCACTGTTATTTAAGGCTGCTTCTATTTTGTATTGATCAATACCTACTACGTAAAAGATCTTACATACCTTTTTTAAAACATCTCTTCTTTCATCTTCAGAAAGGTGATTTCGTAAGATATAGAACAGATTAGAAACCGTATGTGCCGCAACGCAGGCTTCAATTTCGCCTTGACTACATAACCTAACAACTTCTCCAGATGCTTCTGCATACGGGATTCGGTTAGCAACATAATCCATGATTACATTAGTATCTACCAGGATTTTCATATTTTTCATATCTTGCTGATGCAAGCTCCTCCTTCTCATCTATTCCTGAAGGAACTTTATCTCTATAAATTGCTAAACCCTCATACGCTGCTTTTGCTTCAGTTTTGCTTTTTTCCTCATATGACTCCAGTGCATATAACCCTTTAATGCCTTTTAATATATCCATCACATAATAGACCTTATCTGTAGGCATTTGCTGAATAATTTCAATTGCCTGCGTTCTCACATCTTGCATAATGGACACTCCTTTCTTTAAATTCAATTAGTATATGATGTATGTGTGCTGTTCATATCATATTTTGATTTGTGTGTTTATAAGTAAATTATATACATATACCTACACATATATCAATATAAATAATAATTTTTTCTTCAATTACTTTAAAGCGGCAAGAGTTATTCTTTTCTCTCTTCCCAAGAATACATAGCTGATCTCACAATCTCTGTTTTTTCAAGCAATGGCAACCTATACATGTCTTCCTCTTCTTTTAGCGCCATTAGTTTAATTGATGGACCATGAATTACTGACGTAAAGCCTTTTTGGTCTGTATGGGTATATGGGTATGTAATTGCTATGGCTGTTCCAGTTAGGATGCCTTCTTGGTATTGGCGCATTGTTTCGTCAAAGATTGTTATGACTGTGTTGTAGTCTTCTGGAACGGTATTTTCAACGTAATTAACCACTTCTTCGTCGTTGAATATGATGTAGCCTTCTGCATAGCTTTCTTCGTCTATAGAAAAAATAGCGCCTGATGCGCTGTCTTCTAATTTTGTCTTTATGACTTTTTCGGCAGTTTCTACGTGAATGAAGTCTATTTGGAATACTATGGATAATATAGAAATTGTTGCTATGCCAAAGAAAATGAGTAGTTGTTTCATGGCGCCAACAGCTCGCTTGAAACAGAATTTTCAATGATAATCTTGCCCTGGTTATCTTCGTCTTCTATTCCTAAAAGTCCAGCGCCTGCCATTATTTTCTTCACTGGTATTTCTACTCTATAATAAATCTGTTCTGCGCCTTGGTAATCATTTGTCCTATATTTAGGTGTATTGGTTGCAATTACAATAATCTCATCCTTTTTTACCTTTAACCTGTCTGCAATCGCTTCTTGTAGATTGTCCATATTCTCCACTGTAAAGCACCCATCGCGTTTGGCTTGCTCTTTTGCTACGTCAATGGTCTCATAAATAAAATTATTTGTGGTTGCATGTTGTTGATCTAGTGCAAATTGTGAGACAAATAGTAATAAAAGGGGTAGTACTGCACACATAACGATAATTTGTTTCAAGTTTACCTTCCTCCCTTCTGTTTAGTTTATGGGTATGTATTTTGTTGTTTTATTTCAGATTTCCACAATTCGCCAACGGTAGACTTAATGGATCCATCCCCGCCTGCCACCATGGTATATATGGCAACTCTGGGATGATCACAGGCAGATCATACACAACAAATTGTCCGTCTGTATAAAAAATTGGCACTCTGAGGCAAATGTCCTTCTCAGATATAGCAGCATCACTGGATAGAGGTGTATATCTTATTTTTGCAACTACATCGACATCAACGTAATCACCTGCACTAAATATGACCTCAGATGCTCTGGCTTTAATGACTTCCATAGTAGATACGTTAGCTCTCAAAGGCTTGATTTCAACTTGATTTGACAAGTATTTTTTGATCCGAGTATTGTAGTCATCACCCGGTTTCCCGCTGAAGGTGTAATACTCCCAAACAAATCCTTCTGCAAAAGCCGCCGCTCCAACTTGCTTTTGATAGGTCTGTTCAATTTGCTGCTTGTTGGACTGAACCATGGTTCTTACTTGCTGCGCTTGTCCCATCGATAAAATGCTTTGTACTCCTTTTATCAATAAAAAAATGACTACAATCCAGAGTAAGATTGCAGCCACTTTTTTAGGTGTGGTTGATTTTATTTTATTTAGTTTCATGTTTTGCACTTAATTTTCCTTTCTTGTTAAAATTTCAAGGTATATGTAAAAAGAGAACCTTGTGCAGGCTCTCACAAATTTTATTTATATTTTTTAGGGTCTAATGCTTTAGCTTTATCTCTATCGGCTTTTGCATCGTCATTTCTCCCCAATGCCTCCAATGTATCTGCGCGATGAATATAATGCTCTGCATAATTAGGGTCTAGCTCTATTGCTTTGTCATGCGCTACTAAAGCTTCATTATAATTACCTCGCGCATGTAGCAATTCGCCACGACTACTATAGAATGTCGCGTTTGGATCTAGCTCTATAGCTTTATCAATGTCTCTTACCGCTTCATTATATTGTTTAAGCTTAAAATATAAATAACCGCGATTATTATAAGCATTTGGGTCTTTTGGGTCCAGTTCTATGGCCTTATTGCAATCTTGTATACTATCTTCGTATTTTTCTAAGTTTATATATAATCCCCCACGATTAACATAAGCTTCAGGCCCCTCTGGGTTCAGCTCTATGGCCTTATTATAATCCTTTATTGCTTCTTCATATTTTTCTAATTTCTCATATAAAACACCTCGATTAAAATAAACCTTCGAGTCTTCTAGCTTCAGTTCTATCGCCTTATTGTAATCTTTCATTGCTTCTTCATATTTTTCTAAGTCCACATATACAAGACCTCGATTAACATAAGCCGCTGAATATTCTGGGTTCAGTTCTATCGCCTTATTGTAATCTTTCAAAGCTTCTTCATACTTTTCAATTTCATCTCTTGCATAGGCACAACTAAAATAATACTCTGCTTTTTTAGGGTCCAATTCTATTGCTTTTGACAGCAGTGAAACTTTCTTATTATTATCGTCACAAAGCATGGCCTCAAGATAAATAGACCTAGCTTTATCAATATTATCTTCACTCAAAGAAGGAATATCTCTTGTGTTCTTTGGATCAACTATTTTGTTGGTCACACCAACTGATTGATCTATTGCCTTATCCAACCTTAATATTTCCTGATTCATTTGATTTATTTTTTCATTAACATCACTAGACAATTCTTCTTGTACAGCTTCCATAGATTTAATTTGACTTTCTGCCGAAGCAACTGCCTCACGGGCTGAATTCAATGCCTCGTTAATTTTTATCACTTGATCTTTTTGAAGAAAGAAATAGTTCAAAAAAGGTATTGCAAGATTTAGTAATGCAATAGCTGCCATTGCTATAGTTAAGATGGTTGAAAGATTACTAGAGTTTGTATCATATTGCGCTTGCATAATGGATAATGCTTCTGCCAGTGTTACTGTATTATCAGTGTTTACTTCATTAGATATGGTAGTCAACACCTCTGGTTGATTACCATTTTGGCTATTTAATTCAGATGCAAATACAGGTACTGCGCTATCTGTTAATTCTTCTAGGCTAATAATTATTTGATCTATTTGAGCTTGCTGTTGCTTATTGTCTCTAAAAATTTGAAATGCAAAAATCACAGCTAATATAATAGCTATAATTAAGATTAACACTGTAATCGCATAAGCAGTATATGGTATCCCCCAAAAATATTTTTTTTCATCTTGATTCGACATAATATTATTCCTTTCGACTATAAATCTTAAGGAGATACTACTACAAACCGAGCATTTTTACAAGAACTATTACCTATTAGATTTTTATTGCTGCACCTCTAAAACCCTTCATATCCATCTTCTTCTTCTGCCCACTCTCCCTCCTGCATTGGGTCCCAGTCGCTTTCAAAGGCCTCTTCCTGCATTTCATCTACTGCTGTTTCGGTAAATTCGTCATCATATGCGTTGATCAGCATTCCGCCTTTCACATAGTCGCCTTTAATAACCGAAGAATCGTTAAAGTTGTATGCTTGAAATTCGTAGGTGTCGGACCCTATTGTGTACATAAAGCGTCCTCGTGTATCTCCCATATTGCTGGCCTTTGTGTTTCCAAGAACCATAAGTGAGGCCTGCTCATCCACCATTCTCCCGCTGATTCTGATCGGAAGGTTATTTTTGATCTGGCCTGTGATTACTTTTGCATCTGGTCTTTGGGTTCCTAAGAACATATTAATCCCTGGAGCCCTGGAGAGCCTTGCCAATGTGGACATTTCTTTTTCTATGTCGTAAAAGACTTCCTTTTCTTCTTTTCTCAGCCCCGTTTTATCAAGCATTTCCGCCACTTCATCACAAAAAAGAGCAATACGGCATAGTTGATTATCTGGAAACTTTTTATTGTACTCAGATAAATTCTTTACACCAGTCTGCCTAAAAACCTTTAGCCGAAGCGCATTTTCTGCAGTTAATTCTTTTAGCATTTCCACTGCATCCTGACGATCAGTGATTACCTGACCAAAATGTTCATAATCAGTACCAAATTCTACGCCGCCTTTGAAATCAAGCATGTATACTTTTGCGCCCTTTTTGATACATTGCCATAGTAGGCATCGTATTAAAACCGACTTGCCACTGCCTGTAACACCCGCAATCAGTCCATGTGGTACTTTGTTTAGATCAAAAGTAACATCTTCAAGCATTGATTTTCCAATTGTAAGTACAAAGTCTTTCTCTATAACGTATTCGTTATTCCAAGGCAAGTTATCCTCCAACCCTAACTCCGTAGGTACTGTATGCACCATTATGACCTTTTTAGATTTTTTTGTATTGTAAATCTTTGTAATATTGCAATCCAGTGCAGTCTCCAATTCTAATATTTTCGACTTCCAATCACTCATTGTAAGTCCCGCACTATAAAATGAAAGAATGATTTCTTTGCCATCCTGCCGCTGGGATATGAATTGAGGATAGATCTTCCCTTTACCGCAAAATCCGATTTCTTCAAACTTCTTCTGATAGTCATCTTTCATATTCGTTTTGCCTAAGCCAAATAAAATTAAAACTGCAATAGGTAGTGCTGGCAATGCATATATCGCCAGTTTCACTATATGAATTTTACCCTCTATCCCTGTAGCGGCAACGAGAGTATCTCTCAAGATGAATCCCACAATTGCAACTATTATGGAAATAAAAAAGCCGATGCATTTGAACTTACTACTCTTCAGTTCCTTTACACCAGCAAATATTGCTTTAAAAAATCTGATTATGCTTTGCCCTATAGCTTCCAGCTCCGCATCGCCTCTATCTTGCTTGATTTGTTTTTTCTCTTTTACACTCATATCCAAGTCCTTCCGTCATTTGATTTTGTTTGTGCCCAATGGGCACGGAATTAATAGTCCTCACCATCGCCGTTGATATAGACATTTGTTGTCTTAACATTTTCATGCCCCAATTCATGCCCTACAGCTCGCTTTGCTTGCCTCTTGCCCTTGCCTTCCTCAATCTCAGCACGATACCTCTTGCGAGCATTTATGCGCCTCAAATCATGTGTCTGCATCCCATATTCCCTTGCCTTTTTTCTTAAATATGCTGATGAGTAAAATAATTTTTCTTCCTTATTTGAATCTGCAATATGTTGTTGCAGTTCAGCGTACAAATACCCATCGTCCATTACATGAACTTCTCTAGCTTTGCGTCCCTTACCATTTCTCACTTGCAAGTCTATTTTCCCATCCTGATGAAAAGTAACATCCTCTGATGTGAGGTCTGCAATCTCACTTACCCGCAGTCCTGATTTAGCCTGGAGGCGAAAAGCCAATTTAAGTTTTTTATTATTTAATCGGTTATATTTCTTTTCATATGTTTGCTCTGGCAGCACAAGGGGTTTACCATTTGGGTCTGTGTTCTTGCAAAACTCCCGTAGCCTAGCATACGGTTCACCATACAGCAAGGTCTTTTCTTTATGCAAAACATCTTTTTCGTATTTCCTTACCGCTGATATGAACTTTGACACCTGTTTGTTGGTTTTGCAGAGCTGCATGATAGCTGTCTCAATTTGAGTCGGCGTAATTATTTCTCTCCCTGGGAAACGAACATCTGCAACTGGGTTTTGAGAAAGGTATTTATTAATGTTGGACATGCATGAAACGTAGTATTCTAGTGTCTCTGGCGCCAAAGTGCTATCAATTACTTGTTGCTCCAATATTTCTTCAAATTTTTCTATATTTAACATTTTCACGGCCTTTCGTCTATTCTAAAATTTTCTTAATTATTTCAAAAAATTTGTTGACCAGCACGTTAAGACGTGCTATAATTAAAACATAGAAAGGAGGTGAACACATGTGGATGACATAATAAAAGCTCTCACAGCCATATGGTTGGTAACTCAAATAGTCGAGAAACTTTCACAGTTACATACCAAACGGCGCAAGAGCCACAGACGGAGGCGATAAAGCCTCCCTCCCCTTTGGGGGATTATGTTTAGTATACCACATTGTACATTATGAGACAATTAAGCAACCTTATCACTATGATTTTAATTTTATTTGTTGTCATCAAGGTTATTGACTTTGCAAATATGGTTTGGTTAGATTATATTATCCTTGCCTTATTTGCCGTTAATATAGTTTTAACCTTGATTTCATTAAGGAGTGACCGTCATGAATCTTAAAACTATTCGCTTATCCAAAGGGCTATCTGTGCCCGCATTGGTTGAGTTGTCGACTGTCCCTCGTCGTACCATCCAGGATATTGAAAAAAGTGGCGACTGTAAAGTCTCCACTGCAATTAAACTAGCAGATGCCTTAGAAGTCACGCTAGATGAACTTTGCCGAACGCAGGAGGAATAATCCTCCTGCGTTTTTTATGAACTCAACGAACTAATCCAACCTTTGTCAATTTTCATTTCAAGTAGTTCACCGCATATGATACATATTCTTTTGAAAAAATATATATTATTATCACCACCAGCAGCGTAGCAAATATTTTTTCAAAGATACTTCCTGTCGTTATTCCTAATATATGAAACCGTTTGGAACTTATCGGGTATAACCACATAATACCTTGGACATTACACGTATCTAATATCAAATGTGAAAGGTATCCTATCCCAACACTGATTATCACGTAATAGGCTATACTCCATAAATCTGCTGGTATGAAGGATTTATAGCTAGCAAGTAAAATAGCCACCCATGCTATATTTATTAAGGGCGTATGTAAAACCCCTCTATGTTTAAATATTGCTGACACTATCATTCCTATAATCGGAAGCTTCCCGCTGATATAGCTTTTACCATGGTCAATGTCAGGAAGAAGCGAGCCTAATGTTGAGCCTACCATTATTGCACCAAAGATTGGCAAACTTTGTGGTGTTATAGCACCTAAAAGGTACGATGATGCTAACAGTCCTGCAGCAACTCCGCCAGTTGTGTGTGTAGCATAATTAATTTTCAGCACCTCCTTAATTCTGTGCCCAATGGGCACAAATTATTTTTTGTCTCTAAGACCAATTAAAAAATCATACTTCAGTTTATCAACCGAGATGACTCTTAATGTTTTGTTATTAATTTTCTGCGTATTTGTAAATCGTTCTTGGTTGGCTATTATCAATTCCAGTGCTCTAAAGCCTTCTAGAAATTTCTTTGGGTTACTACCGCCCGTTAGTTCAGTCAACTTCTTTTTAAAGTCCTGTGGCTTAAAATTCATGTATCTGTCATCGTTACTTAGAACATATAGTCGTTTATTGATTTTGTTTCCTTTTTGTTCTAGGCTTTCAACTGTATTGATAAATATTTCGATTAGCTTAACAAGTTCATCCATCTGGATCACCATCTTGCTGGAACTTAATATTCTCTAATCCGCCACAGTGTGGGCAGAATAGTTTATATTTAAGTTCAGTCTCATCTTCATCATCTAGAACTCGTTCTTCTATGATAAATTTCTTTTGGCACTTTTGATTGCTGCATTGCCACATTTCTGGATTTCTCATAATTAATTTATTTGCAAGCATAGATTTGAAACCCTACTTTCTACTCCGTGCCCAATGGGCACAGAAGTACTAGTCCCCTTATCTTTATTATTGTAAATCCACGCATTAGTTTTTAGAAAGCGACTATAATTTTCAAGCTCTTCCGGTGACCCTTGCATCAATTTTTCCTCCCTTAACGAATCTCTATACTCTGCCAAACACTGTGCATTCTCAAGAAATAGCTTGTCTATCTTGTCTTTCACATGACTTTGGGCTTTTAGCATTACATCTAATGCCTTTCTATACCCGTATCCACCATGGCAGCCCTCTGATAATAACATCTGCTCTGCTTCATCTACGGCATTTAAAAGAAAAACGTGTGCCTCAAATGCTTCAATCGCTCTATCGCCCCACTCTTCGCCATACTCTTGGTGTTTTTTCATAATATTTAATATCGCCTCAAGTATTCGCGCTCCCTGGTTATCGCCTAAATCATTGCAATATTTCACAATTTCGTTTATTTTTGTATTCATCATTGCTCCTTTGTTTCAATTCTGTGCCCAATGGGCACAGCGTACTTATCTGACAGCCTAAAAGCGTCCAAATACAATTTTAGCCTAGTGTCATAAAAACGTTTATTGTACATATACTATTGACGTACGTTATAACGTACTATATAATAATTACGAAAGAAGGTGATTCCATGGATGTTATTAATATCACAGCAGCACGTCAAAATCTATACCAGTTGGTAAATCAAATCAACGAAACTCATCGACCAGTCCATATTCTAGGCAAGGCAAATGATGCCGTTTTGCTTTCAGCTGAAGACTGGCGATCTATTGAAGAAACACTTTATCTACAGTCCATTCCTGGTATGACTGAAATCATTCTTGATGGCCTAAATACACCAATTGAAGACTGCATTAATGCCGATGATTTGGAGTGGTAGTATGTATAGTGTCTTCTTAACTAAGCAAGCGCAAAAGGATCTTCTAAAACTAAAATCTGCTGGTTTATCTTTGAAAGCAAAAGCCTTTGTAGATATTTGTAAGATTAATCCTTTTCAAAACCCTCCGCCTTACGAAAAATTAGTTGGGAAATTGGGCCATGCGTACTCTCGCAGAATCAATCTTCAACATCGCTTTGTTTATACTATTTTACCCAATACACAGCACTTGAAGGATCCAGAAGGAATAGAGTATATTGGTCATGTCTCTATTCTAAGTATGTGGAGCCATTACGAAACTTTGTAGAAGAAATTTTTTTATTCTACAAGGTTTCATTTTATTTGCAAAACCTCTTTCTTCCATAGAAATCATTTACATTTATCTAATCTTCTACCGTAATCGGTCCAGACCTAGTAATAGCCCTGCCAGTCTCATGGTCAATATAAGCAAATTTTCCATCATGAATTCCCAAATTCACACTAAACGCTATTGCTAACATTGCAGCACCCGCCTCAAATGCTTTTGCCCGTTCTTCTAATGTTGTGGGGTTGGAATTCAATAAATTTTTTTTTCTTATAACGAAATCCTTCATATCATTATCTGTTAGAATTTGGTCTGTTTTTCTAAATGCTATATTATAAACACGATGATTCCATACCCTAATTGCCTCTTCTTTATTTTTTTCAAAACTCACATTGCATCTTCGACAATCGACAAATCCGACCGCCTTGCCAGTTTCAAAAAATTCTGCTTCTCCTCCACAGTGTGGGCAACTTTCTAATTTATCCATTTTTTATAATCCCCCTAACCTCACATATATTTAATCTTGCTCTGTGCCCAATGGGCACAAATATTTTATCTAATCTTTTCTTTTAAAAGTAATGATTCATAATATCAATGCTTTTCGTTAATCCTATCAATAAGATTAATCGAAAGGAGTGTAAGAATATGAATACTCAAACTATCAAAAGTGGTAGTGTTGATAAACCAATATCAAATGACATATATCCAGTAATTGATACGGACTTGGCACGGGATAATATAGAGAACGATATCCCTGCGTCTGATTTGGAAGACTTATAATCAACCGGTTTGTTCTCCCCTGCCCTATTCTGTGCCCAGTGGGCACAGAATACTTATCTGACCTGATTCAGCCCTCTGGGCGCCGTCGGCGCCCAGACTGCGAAGAAACTCTGATGGCTTACGAAAAACATATGAATAAGCAGTACAAATATACCGGCACTTCGACATTCGTCTCCGTCACCGCTATATTCATACTACTTATTCATATATACCCGCACTGGTGACCTTATCTATACTTAGAATCATTTGATTTATTGAAATTAGACTATTTACACACTACTGCCCCTGACGGTGATTTTAAACCTATGATAGTCAATATTGGTCACCGGTAATTAGTCGGTGCTTTTGCTGTTAAAATATGTCTCTACAGCCGCGATCACAACCCTCTCCATCTCGATTGGATCAAACTCGAATCCTTGCTTGGATTTAGATTTTATTAGGTTATTAAAGGATGAAGATATCTGTTTAACTGGATTTTGCGGCTTTGCTATAGGTTCTGAAGGTGTGGCGTCTGGGCTCTTACCTGAAAGAATAGCTATAATTTTTGATTCATCTAAATTATCTTTTTCTGCCTTAATTTTAGATGCGGCTTCTATAGACATTTTGTATTTGCCTTCTCCCAAAAGCTCCAGTAGTCCATATTGTTGGCCCATAGTTAAATCCGTTAACTCAACAGCAGCACGAAAAGGTATTTCATTACTATCCACAAGTTCCATCAGCTCTGGCATCAGATTGTTATGTATCTTGATATACCTATAAACATTTCTTTTACTTTCACCCAAATCTGAAACAATACTTTCTATGGCTTGTCCCGATTTCACCTCTGTGCCCAATGGGCACAAATCGGTTTCTTCTTCGTCGTGCCCATTGGGCACAATTTCATCAACCTTCTTAATCCGTCTAAGGGCCTCATACCTCATTGCATATACCCTAGCCTTTTCGCTCGGCAAAAGTGCTGGTCTTCGCTTCAAATTTGCTTCTGTCACAAGAACCATAGCTTCATCATCGTTTAATGACATGATTTTAGCTGGTATTTCCCATAGCCCCGCAAGTTTTGCGGCATCGGACCTGTTGTGTCCTGAAATAATCTCATATCGGCCACTATCTTCTTTGGGCCTAACTAAAATGTGCTCTAATACGCCGTGTTCTTTTATACTCTCTGCCATGCTCGCCAAATCCTCTTTTGAGTATAGATTAAACGGATGGTCAAAGAAGTGGTCTAACTTATCTAGTTCTAGCATAACAACATTATCTGCCGTCTGTGCCTGGGCGTTTTTGGAAATAAGCCCTCCAAGTAAGTTAGGGGGTCTAGTGAGTTCTAACTTAGGCATTCTAATACCTCCTGGGTTAGTGCCGCATACTCGCTAGAGGTTTTGCTATCTTTTGAATATGCATAAATATCTTTACCTTCAATGCTTGCTTCTGCTGCCTTTGTGCTTTGAGAAATTATGGTATTAAATATTTTAATTCCAAGGCTTCCATATGTATCGTGTAATGCTTCGGCAACTTGCTTTGCTAGCTTAATTCTACTGTCATACATGGTGATTACAATTCCTGCTACAGATAGTTTTCTATTTGTCTCTTCTTTTACCAAGTTCAATGTACTGAGCAATAACTCAAACCCCTTTATGTCTAAGTACTGTGCTTTGATTGGTACTATAATTGAGTCCGCGGCTGTTAATGCATTTATCGCAAGCATTCCTAGAGATGGCAAGCAATCAATTAATATGTAGTCATACTCATCTTTGATTCCTAAAAGTAACTTCTGCAAGAGATACTCTCTGGCAGTGGCTGTAACAATCCCTACATCTGTGACGGATAATGTTATATTTGCTGGGATAAGACTCATACCATTCTTTTCTACGATATAATCTGAGATGCTCTCCACTGGTGCGCGTCTGATCAGCGCCTCCAGGAGCTGGGAAATTGTTTTCTCCATCTCTGCAGGTTCAAACCCAAAACAGGTTGTTAATGACCCCTGTGGATCTAAGTCTATTGCCAATACATTCTTGCCCATATCTCTTAACCCAGCGGCTACATTCATTGTTGTGGTTGTTTTACCAACACCACCCTTTTGGTTAAATACAGCTATTATTTTTCCCATCTTCTTCTCCTTTGTTCTCTAAATAAAATTAACATTTTGTTCTGTGCCCAATGGGCACAGATATTTTATTATCTTTATAAATCTTGTTTGCAATAAAAAAAGGCTGTCTGAAGCCTTGTATTACAACATTTAATTAATTATTTATTTCTTGTGGTTTATCACAGGCGTCAAACGATGGATGCGTAGCAATGGCTGAGTATATCGGTGGCAGTGAAGAGGGCTTTGTGGAGATGATGAACAAACGAGCTGCTGAGCTTGGCATGAAAGATACTACTTTTGTGAACACCAACGGCCTACCAGTTCCAAATCATTTGACTTCTGCATATGATATAGGACTGATGTCTAAGGAGTTGATGAAGTACGATGAACCAAAAAAATGGTTCGCCACCTGGATGGACACAATCCAAGTGGGTAAAGAAGGAAAGCCTAAGACAGAACTAGGCATCACCAATACCAACAAATTAATCAAACAGTACCCTGGTGCCAATGGCATCAAAACTGGTTTTACACAGGAAGCTGGCTACTGCTTGTCAGGCTCTGCTACAAAAGGTGAGTTGACACTGATCGCCGTTATTATGGGTGCCACCTCTTCTAAGATCAGGTTTTCGGAGGCAGGCAAGCTACTTGATTATGGATTTGCTCTTTATGACAACGTCTCCATAGCCAAAAAAGGCGATATGCTTGCTACTGTAAACATTGAAAAGGGTAAATTGGACACCATCAATGCCATTGTGCCTGAGAATATCAATTGCCTTATTAAAAAAGGTGAGAAAGATAAAATCACAACAGAAAGCATGCTATCTCCTCGAATAAAAGCCCCTATCAATCAAGGAGCGCAAGTGGGAGAGCTTGTCGTCTATAAAGATGGAACTGAGATTGCAAGGCATCCACTCATATCAGATAAGACTGTAGAAAAGGCAGGATTTTTAACCATTTACATAAAGATGCTTAAATCTATTATGTAATATTTGAATTTATGGATGTGATACAATGAATCAATATATGATTGCATTTCCGTCTTACTACAAAGCGGCCTTCGCTCAAGAAAGACTGCAAAGAATGCGAATTGGTAGTGACCTTGGAAGAACTCCTCCTAATCTACTTAAAACCTGTGGATATTCTATTTTTTTAACTACATCAGATATTAGGTATATCATGCAGGTCTTAGCCGGTAGCTCGATTTCCTACAAGGCTGTCTACGAAATCAGAAATATCAACGGTCAAAGCAACTATTTACCAATTGTTGTTAGATAAGAAAAAAGAGATTTATAATTCAAACAAATTATAAATCTCTTTTTGTTATGTTTCGGATTTTGGTTCTTCATCTACTTCACCACTGATGGACGCTATCACCACGCCTACCATAATGATAGCCGCTCCAATGATACCACGTACTGTTAGCATCTCACCTAATAAAAAGTATGCCACTACAGCGCCAAATACAGGCTCTGACGAAAATATTAAGGCCACTTGGTTTTCTGATACATGTTGTAAAGCATAGTTTTGCCCCACAAAGGCAATACATGTAGAGAAAATAGCTATAAATAAAATGGCTGACCAGCCACCAGCACCAACTGTCGCCCAATTGGGTGGCTTTTCAAATATAAGCGCCGCCGTGGTAAATCCAATGGCACAAAAAAGAGTCTGGCTGGCGGTTAAGAACATGATGTCCGTCTCTCTAACATACTTCCTGCCAGCCACAAACATAAATGCTGCAATGATAGAACAAGTAAGCGCAATTAAATCTCCTGGATTGATAGCGATTTTGCCAGTGGCCGTGCTTAAAAAATACACGCCTAACATGACTATTGCAATATCGATGGCAGTCTTCCATCTCAATTTTGACTTTAAGAATATGTATCCTATAATAGGCGTGAATATAACGCTAGTGCCTAAAAAGAATCCTGCATTGGTGGCCGTGGTATACTTCATAGCATATGCTGCTGTCAAATACGTAAAGAAAGTTGGTATTGAAGTCATCAACATAGCTTTCATATTTTCTTTTTTGATGTTGGAAAAAAAGCGTTTGCGAAATATTATAATCAGACAAAGTGACGCAATTATACATCTGATAGCCAGTGCATACAAAGGGGAAGTGGCCTCCACGGCAATTTTTAATATTGGATTTCCCGCCCCCCACATAATGGCGACCACAAATAATATTCCATTGTATAATAGTGCTTTATTCATCTATACCTGAACTTCCTTTAGAAAAGTTGTTCCAATGTTGGTATTCTCCGCACCAAATACCTCCGCTATGGTAGCCCCAATGTCAGCAAAAGATTTTCTCTCTCCCAGGTCTAATCCTTGCTTTATAGATTTGCCATAGATAACCATTGGTATAGCTTCTCTCGTATGGTCCCAGCCTGGATGACATGGATCATTGCCATGGTCCGCGCAAAGCATTAAAATATCTTCTTCTCTCATGGCATCTATAATCTCTGGTAGTTTGGCATCAAATTCTTCTATCGCCTCTGCATAGCCCTTGGCATCTCTTCTGTGACCATATTTTGAATCAAAATCAACAAGGTTGGTAAATATGAATCCAGTGGCATCACTTTTTAATAAGTCGATGGTCTTGTTGATGCCATCCATATTGCTATCCGTATGCGCACTTGTGGTAATACCATGATCATTGAAAATATCACTGATTTTCCCCACTGCATGGACATCATACCCCGCCTCTTTCACCTTGTCTAGCACAGTCTTATCACTAGGGGATACTGCATAGTCTTTTCTATCTGATGTTCTTTGGTAATTGCCCTTTTCTCCCACAAACGGTCTTGCAATAACGCGGCCTACATTCACATCATCTATTAACATCTCTCTGGCTGTCTCGCAAATTTTGTATAGTTCCTCCAAAGGATTTAATTCAATATTTATGGCTATTTGGAACACGCTGTCAGCTGACGTGTATACAATAGGCTTTCCTGTCTTGGCATGCTCTTCTCCTAATTCTTCAAGTATTTCAGTGCCTGATGCCGCATAGTTTCCCAGTGTCCCTTTGCCTATAGCCTCTTCAAATCTTTGCATAAACTCCGCAGGAAATCCATCTGGAAACGTTTTGAATGGAATTTCTGTATGAAGGCCTGCAATTTCCCAATGTCCTGTTATGGTATCCTTTCCTGTAGACATCTCTGCCATCCGCGCAAAGCTACCCTTTGGAGATTCCACGCCTAACCCTTTTTCTTTTGCGCCTTGTATGTTGCAAAATCCAATATCCCTCAAATTGGCTATTTTTATGTCAGGGACGGTGTCAATAATATGTCCAAATGTATTTGCACCTACATCTCCATACTTTTCGGCATCTGGCAATGCTCCTATTCCCAAACTATCTAATACAATCAGTGCTACTCTGCTTTTACTCATTTTCTTACCTCTCTCTTATATTACTATTACTCTATTATCTTAATTGGAACACAATCCAAATAATCGCATGCTGCAAATTTATATTCTACGCCATTGCGCAGCCCTTGGTATCCATTTTTATACTGCTCTTCTCCATGCAGATGCCCGTAGATTACCATTTCTACCCCATAGGCCTCACACAGTTCCGTGAACCCAGAATCCTCATGCCTATCATTGGTAGGAGGAAAGTGCAATCCCACTATGATTTTTTTATGTTCTGCCTTGGCTGCTAATTCTAAAGAAAGCTTTAACCGCCCCACTTCTCTGGCATATATCTTTTGATCGTGCTCTGTGAAATTTTTATCCTTGGGACAAACCCATCCCCTCGTTCCACATATGGCATACCCATTATATACTAAGAAGTCGTTCTGCATGAACACAAGTCTATCATATAAGCTATTCATTTGGGTACACGTACCCCACCAAAGATCATGATTCCCCTTGATAATAATTTTATGCCCTGGCAAACTATTAATCCACTTAAAATCCACTTTCGCCTGTTCTAATTTCAGCGCCCAAGACAAATCCCCAAGCAAAAACACCGTGTCATCTTCCGTAATCATTTGACGCCACGCTTTTTCTAACTTCTCTGTATGATTTATCCAGTTTCCTCCAAATATATCCATAGGCTTGTTGGATGAAAATGATAAATGTAAATCTCCTATTGCATACAGTGCCATGAATCTTCCTATTTTTCGTCTATAAGTTTATTAACCAAATCCAGCATCAGCAGTGTAGTATAGTTTCGGTTCCAATTGCGATTCACTGCGCGCATTCTAAACTCCTTGCAGATCTTCTGATCGCCAAAAATCACCGCCACATATACAAGTCCCACAGGCTTTTGCTCTGTACCACCCTCCGGTCCTGCTACACCTGTCACAGCGATACATAATTGACTGCCAGTCTTCGTTTTTAGCCCCTCCACCATTTCTAAGGCCGTCTCTGGGCTAACAGCGCCAAATTGATCCAAAGTCTCTTTCTTAACCCCAAGTTCGTCCCTCTTCGCTTCGTTGCTGTAGGTCACAATGGCTCTATCAAATACAGCCGATATGCCAGAGGTGTTGGTCAATGTTGATGCAAACATACCAGCGGTGCAAGACTCTGCACTTGATATAGAAATCTTCTTTTCAATCAGTTTTTTACCAACCACTGCGTATAAATCTTCATTGTCGTAACTATAAATATATTCCCCTATGCGCTCGTTGATTTTTTCAATCATTTCGTCAACGGATTTTTCAGCCTCAGCAAGGGTATCTCGCTTAGAAGTAACCCTAAGCTGCACTTCACCTTCCTTGGCGTATGGGGCAATTGTAGGGTCTGTCTGATTTGTAATCAAATCTTCTATTTCGGTTTCCATAGAGGATTCCCCTATGCCGAAAATCCTAAGGGACTTAGAAAATATCACACAAGAAGTCTTGTTTTGCAAATATGCCTTGGCACAGTTTTCATACATCCACTTCATCTCTCTAGGGGGTCCAGGCATACAAATAGCAATCTTTCCGTTCCTCTCTAACGCAAATCCTGGTGCTGTCCCCACATCATTTTGAAATACAGTGGCCTCAGATGGCATGAACGCTTGCTTTACGTTGTTCTCTGTCATCTCTCTACCCATACGCTTAAAATTTGCTGTTATGCGTTCTAGTGCCTCATCATTTTTTACTAAGGTATCACCCATGATCTCACAGACCATTTCTTTTGTAAGGTCATCTTGTGTAGGTCCTAGCCCACCTGTGGTAATCACCAAGTCACACTCTTTGTGCAAAAGCGTTATGGCTTCTTTAACACGCTTTGGATTGTCTCCTACCGTGTGATGATACATAACATCAATACCTAGTTGGTTTAGTTCTTGTGATAAATACACAGTATTTGTGTTGGTTATCTGACCGAATAGAATCTCCGTCCCTACAGACAGAATAGCTGATTTCATCTTTCTCCCCCTGCTCTACGCCTTAAATACGGCTTTATTTTTAATAATATACTCTACGCCTGATACAATGGTAAGGGCTACAGCTATTCCATAGACAAAATCTGCTACATATGAAATGCCTAACCAGTATGGAACGATTTCTCTTTCTAGTAGCAAAAGTATTATGGACACCATTTGAAATACTGTCTTCAACTTCCCTGAGTTGCCTGCGGCAATTACAATGCCTTCACTAGCAGCGACTGTTCTTAATGCTGTAATGGTAAATTCTCTTGCTAGAATAACGATTACAGTCCAGCTTGCCACCATGGACAATTCCACCATACATACAAAGGCAGCCATTACAAGTAGCTTGTCAGCCAGTGGATCCATGATTTTTCCAAAATTCGTTACAAGATTGTTCTTCCTAGCAATGTAGCCATCAAGAAAGTCTGTGAATGACGCAATACAAAACACAGCCGTAGCATAATAATTATGCCCAGACATGAGCAAAACAATAAATGCTGGAATTAAAATCACTCTAAAAATCGTAAGTTGATTAGGCAAATTCATAACTTTTCCTCCATTTTTCCCCTATATTGGCACGTGTATCTATACCAATTCCCCTACTATATCATAATCAAATCCGTCCACGATTTTTACCCGAACAAATCCACCCATTGAAAGCTCTTTGCTTGTATTTATAATAACAGCATTGTCTATTTCATATGCATCATGTTGGGTTCTAGCAAGATATGTATTCTCACCTTCTAGCTTTTCCTCCACCAGCACCATCATTTCTTTTCCAATCTTTTGTTGGTTTTTTTCTAAAGAAATCCGCCTTTGAGACTCCATGATCTGCTCTTTGCGCTTTTCCTTCACATCTTGGCGCACTTGGTTTTTTATTTTAGCCGCAGGTGTACCCTCTTCCTTTGAATAGGCAAAGACGCCCAATCTGTCAAATTTCATCTCCTCTGTGAATGCTACGAGCTCATCAAAGGCCTCTTTGTCTTCACCAGGGAATCCTGTGATAAAGGTGGTTCTAATATGAATGTCGTACACTGCCTCTCTAAGTTTTTTGACCGTATTTATTATATCCGATTTGCTACCTTTTCTAGCCATGATTTTTAGTACTTTATCACTGCAATGTTGCAATGGAATATCTATGTATTTACAAATTTTCATATTGTTGGCAATTTCCTGTATTAACTCATCTGTGATTTTATCCACATAGCAATACATCAAGCGAATCCATGCGATACCCTCTATCTTAGAGATTTCCCTTAGCAGCTCTGGCAGGCACAGCCTTCCATACAAATCCATCCCGTAGTTGGTTACATCTTGTGCCACAATGACCAGCTCTTTACAACCATCCGCCGCCAAAGTCTTAGCTTCAGCCAAAATATTTTCTTTGGTTCTACTTCTAAAAGGTCCCCTTATAGAAGGAATCACGCAATATGTACAGTGGTTGTCACAGCCTTCTGATATTCTAAGCAACGCTCTATGATTGCCAGCATTGGATTTTCTGTGAGACGACTCCTCAAACTTGGCTTCAACTACAGTTCTGGCTTTGGTTCTCACCTGCTTTTCCTTATACTCATCTAACATTTTGGGCAGCTGCTCATAATCATTGACACCTACTATAATATCTGCCTCTGGTATCTCCTTGAATAGTTGGTCATTAAACCGTTGTCCCAAACATCCCGAAACCACCAGCATTTTGTCACCAGCATTTTTATATTCGCTCATGGCCAAAATAGTCTCTACGGATTCTTGCTTGGCATCGTTGATAAATGCACACGTATTGACCACAATAGCATCTGCTTCTTCTGGATGCGCTACTATAGTATGCCCCGCACTTTCCAATATACCTATTGCATTCTCAGTATCTATCTGGTTCTTAGGACATCCCAAAGTCTCTATATATACTCTCATTCTTTCTGTACTCTCTCCTTAAAACACTTCGCCTGCTTCGTTTGAATTCTCTAACTCTTCTAGGGTCATCATAACCATTCTAGGCTTGCTTCCATCTGATGGACCTACGATTCCTCGTTCTTCCATCATATCCACCAAACGAGCAGCTCTATTGTAACCAATCCTAAATCTACGTTGTAGCATAGATACAGAGGCTTGTTCTGCATGTACTACAAAATCTATAGCATCTGCTAATAATCCATCTTCTACCTCTGCGCTGCCACCAGCAGCAGATATTTTGTTGGTTTCTATTGTCTGAACAAGGTCACTGGCAAACTCTTGCGGCTGACCTTCTACCTGTGCTTTGACGTGGGCTATGATACGTTCCACTTCTCCATCAGATATATATGTCCCTTGTACTCTAATTGGCTTTGACATACCTAATGGATTGAATAGCATATCACCTTTTCCCACTAGTTTTTCAGCACCTGCCATGTCTAATATTGTTCTTGAATCTATTTGAGATGATACAGCAAAGGCTATCCTTGATGGAATATTGGCCTTAATCACCCCTGTGATAACATCAACAGACGGTCTTTGTGTCGCTACGATTAAATGCATTCCTGCCGCTCTGGCCTTTTGGGCTAGTCTACATATAGAAGCCTCCACTTGGGAAGGTGCTGCCATCATAAGATCCGCAAGCTCATCTATTACAATTACAATCTGCGGCAAAGTTTCCTTCTCCGTCCCTTTGACTTTTTCGTTGTAAGTAGCCAATTCTCTGACACCGATTTCCGCAAACTTTCTATATCGATCATCCATCTCCTGCACAGCCCAATGAAGTGCTGCCGCTGCCTTGGATGGATCAGTTACTACAGGTACCAATAGATGGGGAATACCATTATATACACTTAACTCTACCACTTTAGGATCCACTAGCAAAAGTTTGACCTCATCTGGTGTGGATTTGCACAAGAAACTTGTGATGATACTATTCACGCACACACTCTTTCCAGAGCCTGTAGAGCCTGCAATCAGCAAGTGAGGCATGCCTTTTAAATCCGCCACAACAGAAGTTCCCATTATGTCTTTACCAACAGCAAAACTGATTCTCGATGGATGATTTTTAAACTCGCTTGATTCTACCACCTCACGAATCATAACTGGCTGCACATTCTCGTTCTCCACCTCAATGCCCACTGCTGCCTTTCCTGGGATTGGTGCTTCAATACGAATACTCTTTGCCTCTAGATTCAGAGCTATATCATCGGCAAGCCTTGCAATACTACTCACCTTTACCCCTGTTCCTGGCTGTATTTCATATCGTGTTACCGTCGGTCCCTTGCTGACATTCAGTATTTTTGCATTGACATTAAAATCCTTCAATGTTTGCTCCAATAAAGCAGCTTTTCCTCGCGCATCAGCGCCATCATTGAGGGCCTTAGGCGCAGGTTTATTTAATAAATCCATTGGCGGTAGCCTATAAGGTTTCGGGTTGCTTATTTCTACAACAGAATTCACATTTTCTATCTGTCCCACCTTCTGGTCTAAAGTTTCTATATCGGTGGACTGTTTTTCTTCTTGCAAATCTAAAGTTTCTGTTTTAATTTCTTCGTGTATTTCCATTTTAGGTTCATCGTTGAATTCATCAAATTCATAGAGTGGTTCTACGACGGTTTCCGTTTGAACTATTGGATCCACCGTAACCCCCACTTGCATTTCCGTTTTAGGGATGGATTCTACTATAGTTTCCACTTCTACTGGTGGGACAGTCTCCGCTACCAATGTCTCCACACCTAACGTAGCACCATCCATTATGCTTTGTTTGCTCCCGAATATGAACATCTTAGTGGCGGCACTTAACCTTGCGCCAAGCCCTTCTTTTTCCATGTCATTCTTTTTCATCTCAGAATCAAACTTCTTTTCCATATCTTTTAGTCGTTCTTCTTCAGATAACTTGTCCTGAAAAAGGTCATCATCATTCATAAGTTCAATAATCTTGTTTTTCTTTGCTTGCCTTGTAACGCTGTCTTCTTTATACGTTTTCTCCTGAACATGACTCTGGTATCTTTGTTCCTTCTCATACTCTTCCGCCTCTTCCTGTCTAGCTAGGAGCTTTTCATGTCTTCTCGCCTTCATGCCTTCTAATGCTTGAGATATTGGTGTATTGGTTAAGAGTAGCAATGAAATCAATATTATGGCAGCACAGGCAAGATATAGTCCCACTGTCCCGATTGACTTTTGCAACAAAAATCCGAATATCATTCCAACGGCTCCACCGCTTTCTAGTGTGGCACCTTTTGTGAATGCACTTGATACAAAGTCCCAAGAGAATTTCAACTCCTCTATACCTTTTATAAAGTGAGCCGCATTGATGGTTGCTATGGAAAATATCAGTGCAAAGAATAATGTAAGAGTCCTTGCGTTAATATGCGCTGCTTTTTTAATGAAAAGCATAGCTCCATATACAATCAACGTATACGGCAGCATATATGCCACCCAGCCAAACAATCCTTTTAGACCATGCTGTAACCATTCTCCCAATGCACCTGCTGCACTGGTTTGTAAAGAAATAACAAAAAATATTCCTAGAACAACAAATAAGATTGCATAGACCTCATCTTTTACCCTGCTATCTGCTTTTATGGGTTTTTGCATCGCTCTAGGCGATGTAGCTTTGCCACCGGTGCTTTGGGGTTTTTTAGATCGCCCTTGTGCCCTAGTGCTTGTCTCACCACTGCGCGTTCTTTTTGACTCTGCCATGTTTCGCTCCTTTTCCTTATCTTGTATGTAAAGTCCGTTGCTATTAATCCTACTTTCTCAATCTAGTATTATATCACATTTTGCGATATAATAGAATATACAAAAAGCACTTGCATCTGTAGGCAAAATAGCATACCAATTCATATACTATAGAGTTCAGAAAATTTTGGAGGTACATAACAGTATGAAAAAACCAAACTTAGCCATAGTTGGTGCTACTGGCCTTGTAGGTAGCACATTTTTAAAAGTATTAGAAGATAGAGACTTCCCTTTTGAAAACCTTTATTTGATGGCCTCTGCCAAATCAGCAGGCAAGGAAGTTACATACAAAGGGAAAACCTATACCCTTGAAGAGTTGACAGAAGCATCTTTTGACAAATCCATTGATATTGCTCTTTTCGCCGCCGGTGGTGCCACCAGTGAAAAGTTTGCTCCCCTTGCTGCCTCTAAAGGCGTAGTGGTGGTGGATAACAGCAGCGTATGGCGTATGGACAAAGAAGTGCCGCTGGTTGTGCCAGAGGTGAATCCCCAAGATGTGAAATGGAATAAAGGCATTATTGCCAATCCTAACTGCTCTACAATACAGGCTATGGTCGCCTTAAAACCTCTGCATGACAGATATAAGATCAAAAGAGTGGTTTATTCCACATACCAAGCTGTATCTGGCTCGGGATTAAAAGGTATAAAGGATTTAGAAGAAGGCTTGAAGGGAAACCATATCAAAGAATGTTATCCTCACCCCATTGCAGGCAACTGTATTCCCCAAATTGATGTTTTTTTAGAGAACGGCTATACAAAAGAAGAAATGAAAATGATAGCAGAGACCCACAAAATATTAAATGATAGTACCATCAAAGTAACAGCCACCACTGTGCGCGTCCCTGTATTTGCGTCCCATAGTGAGTCGATTAATCTAGAATTCTACAAAGAAATTGACATAGACGAAGTGAAATCTATACTTAAAAATGCACCTGGCATCGTCCTACAAGACGACATCAGCCACTCTGTATATCCGTTAGCATCCGAGGCGGCAGGTAAAGATGAGGTTTTTGTAGGCCGTGTGCGGAGAGACTTTTCTGTTGATCACGGAATCAACATGTGGGTGGTCGCTGATAATGTTAGAAAAGGAGCAGCCACCAATGCAGTTCAAATTGCAGAACTTTTATTAAAGGAGGTAAAATAAATGAGCAAACACATTTTTGAAGGATCAGGTGTGGCTTTGATCACACCATTCAAGGACGGAAAAGTGGATTTTGAGGCCTTAGAGAACTTAGTGGAGTGGCATATCCAGCAAGGCACAGATGCGTTGATTGCTTGTGGCACTACAGGCGAGGCTTCTACCCTCGAAGATGACGAACATATCGCGATAGTAAAATCCGTGATAGAAAAAACAAAGGGCAGAGTCCCCGTCATCGCTGGATCGGGTAGTAACAACACAGCCCACGCTATTTGGATGTCTAAAGAGTTAGAAAAAATCGGTGTAGACGCATTACTTATTGTGACACCATACTACAACAAATGTACACAAAAGGGCCTAATCGCCCATTATACCTCTATAGCAGATGCTGTGACCATTCCTATCATACTTTATTCAGTAGCTAGCCGTACAGGCGTGAATATTGAGCCCTCTACCGTGGTGGCTCTATCAAGTCATCCTCGCATCGTAGGCCTAAAGGAAGCCAGTGGTAATATTTCGCAAGTGGTAGAAATCGCCAGAGTGATCCCAGAAGGATTTTCCTTATACTCCGGAAACGATGATATGATCGTGCCTCTATTGTCCTGCGGTGGCCAAGGTGTTATCTCCGTGCTAGGCAATGTCATTCCTAAAGACGTTCATGATATGGTCATTCACTATTTAAATGGTGATGTAAAATCAGCATGTAGGCTACAACTTGCCACAAAACCTCTTAACGATGCTCTATTTTGTGAGGTTAACCCTATCCCCGTAAAACATGCTATGAACCTAATGGGTAAATGTAGCGCGAATATGCGTCAGCCTTTATCTCCCATGGAACCTATCAATCTAGAACGGCTAACAAAAGAAATGAAAGCGTATGGCGTATTGCCTCAATAATCAATTCGCTTGGAACTTGTAGAAAGGATACTACTATGATTAAGGTTATTTTGCATGGCTGCAATGGTAAAATGGGCAAAGTGCTACAAAATGCCATAGCAGCTAGAAGTGATATGGAGGTCGTGGCCGGCATGGACGGTCAGCCATCGCTTAATGGCGATGTGACGTTCCCAATTTTTTTAGTACCATCAGATTGCACTGTATCTGGTGATGTCATCATTGATTTTTCTCATCATTCTTTGACCATGGATTTGCTAGATTATTGCGTTAAGAGCAAAACCGCTGTTATTATAGCCACAACGGCATTAAGACCTGAAACAAAAAATAAAATGCTGGACGCTTCTAAAGAAATCCCTGTATTTCACACGGCCAATATGTCCCTTGGCATCAACTTGATTTCAAAAATCATGTCAGCTATGGTCCCAGTGTTGGAAGATGGTTACAACATTGAGATTGTGGAAAAACACCACAATCTCAAAATAGATTCGCCTAGCGGCACTGCGTTGCTATTGGCCGATTCTATCAATGATTCTTGTAAGATTAAAAAGGATTATGTATATGGACGTCATGGCACAGCAGACGAATGTGCCATAACAGATCTTGGCATTCATGCTATTCGTGGGGGCACCATCCCCGGCGAGCACACCATTATATTCGCCGGGAACGACGAGGTGATCGAGATCACCCACTCGGCATTGTCGAAGAATATCTTCGCCAATGGTGCCCTAACAGCAGCAACCTTTTTAGCAACAAAAGAAAGTGGATTGTATTCCATGGCGGATTTGGTCTAAAACAAAACGGCACTACTAGCGTACCGTTTTCATCTGAAAGCAAAATCGGGTAGTCCTCAATTGAACCACCCGATTTTTTATATATTTTATACGTTTGCTCTTGTTTGTATAGCGCGACTCTCTTCAATAATCGCCTCAAATATTTTTTTCATATGTTCGTTAAAGCCTTCTGTTGCTAATTTGTCTGCGTTTTCTAATACGTGGGCTTCTCTTGCTTTGTCTATCACTTGAAGTCCGTTTGCTCTTTTATATTTTAGGACTTCTTTTGAAATTTCCATACGTTGGTTTAAAAGTTCAGCTAGTTTTACATCGATGCAATCAATATCTTCTCTTGATTTTTTTAAATCCATGTTCTCACCCTCCTTTGGTTTTAAAAAACCGATGCCCAAGGCATCGGTTTTGTGAATTACTCGTATGTTTTTAATTATTCTGCAATAACTGATTTTCCGTCATAGAAGTTGCAATTTGGGCATACTCTATGTGGAAGTTTTGTTTCCTTGCACTGTGGGCATACTGATAATCCCGGTATAACCATCTTGATGTTAGATGCTCTTCTTTTATCTCTTCTTGCTTTTGACGTTTTACGCTTTGGGACTGCCATTTCTACACCTCCTTGCTTCTCAAATGTAACTATTAGATTATACAAGCTAAGGCTATCATTGTCAAGCCTTTTTGCCTACTATTTTTTGTTTTACTTTGTTAATTCCATTGTATCCCTTGCAATAACAAGTTCTTCATTGGTAGGAATAAGAAGAATTTTGATTTTTGAGTCATCTGCACTGATTACAGTTTCTTTTCCTCGCACTTTATTCTTCTCTTTGTCAATTTTTATCCCTAGGTTCTCAAGACCACCACAGATCATTTCTCTGGTATCAATTCCATTTTCACCAACACCAGCCGTAAATACGATGGCATCAGCGCCATTGATTTGGGCCAAATAAGATCCAATATAACCTTTCACCTTTTGCGCAAATATATCTAGAGCAAGTTGGGCTCTTTCATTTCCTTTTGCTGCTGCATCTTCAATGTCCCTAAAGTCACTGCTCACACCAGATATTCCAAGCACGCCAGATTTTTTGTTAAGCACATCAACCATTTGGGCAGCATTCAAACCTTCTTTTTCACCAACGAAAGAAACAATGGCTGGGTCAATATCCCCAGAACGAGTTCCCATAGTCAGCCCTTCTAGTGGCGTAAGTCCCATTGAAGTATTGTGTACTTTGCCACCATTGACAGCAGCTACACTAGCACCATTTCCTAAATGACAAGTGATTACCTTTGTATCTGCAACCGATTTTCCAAGCATTTTTGCTGCACGATCTGATACATATTTGTGGCTTGTCCCGTGAAAACCATATCTTCTCACTTTATGCTTCTCATAGTACTCATACGGAATAGAATATACATACGATTTCGCTGGCATGGTTTGGTGGAATGCAGTATCAAATACAGCAACCATTGGTGTTGATGGCATTAATGCTTTGCAAGCCTCAATACCTAGAATATTGGCTGGGTTATGTAGTGGTGCTAATTCAGAACACTGTACTAACACTTTCATCACATCGTCATTGATTACAACAGAAGAAGCATAATTTTCCCCTCCATGCACGACTCTATGTCCAACTGCACCGATCTCATCCATGGATTTCACCACGCCATGAGCCTGATCAACTACGGTAGAAAGCACGTGTCCAATGGCATCCTTATGATCTTTCATAGGAGTTTCTAGCACATATTTATCAGCGCCCTCCTTTTCATGCTTTAGCACTGAACCTTCGATTCCGATTCTTTCAACTAGACCTTTAGCAAGGGCAGCTTCGTTGGTCATATCAATCACTTGATACTTTAATGACGAACTACCACAATTAATTACTAATACCTTCATTTAGTCCTCCACATTTATATTTATCCGCAGGGAAATTCCCCGGATTATGTCTCACTATGCTATTCTATCTTAAAGCCACTGCCAAAGCAAGCCTAGTTTGTTCATGCGCAAAAATAAATACAACCTTCAAGCTGAAAGCTGTGTTGGTTCTTATGAAACCACTTTTTTTACTACCCAAAATCTGCACTCATCTGAGTACTCTTCCACAGTGGGGGTTTCTTGACATATTTCACTTCGATTTGCTTCATAGACAGGCGTAAGTCCCGCTATGTCAAGTTCTTCTAGGATTTCCAACCTATGTGGGCAATGAATAAATCCTTCTAACTCTTCATCTATATCCTCATCTGAAAAAATCACATCTCCAAACTCCAGTAACCTCTTGTCGTGGGTGCCTTCTTCCCACTTTTCCCATTCATCCGCCCAATATTCTAAGAACTCAGGATTCTCAATGTCATGGGCCGTAAATATAAAATAGCCATTGGGCTTTAATACCCGGGAAACTTCCTGAAATACTTTCCTTCTGTTATCTCTTCCAGATAGGTTCATCAGCCCATTAAAAGAAAAAATGCAGACATGAAATCTATTGTTTTCAAAAGGCAAGTCCCTCGCGTCTCTCTCTAAAAAAGAAATGTCTACTTTTCGCTCTTTTGCGATTCTCTGACTTTCCTTAATCATTTCCTTAGAATAATCCAATCCTATGATTTTAGTGTATCCCAAATCATAAAGCCCAAAAGTCGTCCGTCCAGCACCGCACCCTAGATCCAGGATTTCATCTGTAGGCTCTACAAACTTTTCAAATACAATTTTTTCTGATTGCCACAAGCCTGCACTTTGGGTGGTTTTGACATAATCTCTTACCACCTCTGCGTTTCTAAAATATGATTTGGCCATTTTAAGCTTTTGCGTATTCCATTTCATATATTCTACCCTTCACCCTACCAAATTTAATCTTATTTAGTATAACTCAATATAGTTGACAGGTCAACCATATTGAGTTATACTATTATCGTTGACTAGTCAACCATTTATTTGTGATAAGGAGTTATTCATGACAGAACAAAACATAATACAAGGCGGGAATCCATTGGGAACTCAGCCAATCTCTAAATTATTACCTAAATTTGCTATCCCAAGTGTCATTGGTATGATGGTGATGTCTTTTTATAATATTATTGACCAGATTTTCATTGGCCATGGTGTTGGTTTTCTTGGAAATGCTGCAACAAATATTGATTTTCCAATCGCCATTATTACCCTATCCTTAGGCATGCTCTTTGGCATGGGGGCCGCCATTCGGTACAGCATAGAAATCGGTGCTGGTCGTAAAGATGTGGCTGCACAAGTGTTAGGCAACAGCATCAGCTGGCTCATCATTGTAGGGATTTGTTATTCTCTCATAGTCCGTATATTCTTAAAGGATATTTTGTTGGCTTTCGGTGCTACCCCAGAGGTACTTCCTTATGCATTAACATTTTCGGGGATTATGTCCTTTGGCATCCCTATATCCATGCTTAGTTTTGGACTTAGCAATCTAATTAGGGCTGATGGTAGTCCTAGGTACTCTATGACATTCATGCTTGTTGGATGTGGCACCAATGCGATTTTAGCCCCTATCTTTATATTTGTGCTCCACATGGGCATTGCCGGTGCCGCTTTGGCTACAGTGATTTCACAGACCGTTTCCCTTTGCGTTGCTTTGGCCTATTTGCCTAAACTGAAAAATGTTAAACTTTCAAGAAAAGATTTTAAAATCAACTTTCAAACCACGAAATCCATTGTTTCTTTGGGCATGTCATCCTCTTTTAATCAGCTGACTATGACTATCGTGCAGATTGCTTTGAACCGCTCTTTGGCGTTTTATGGGGCAGCTTCTATATATGGTAGTGACATCCCCCTTGCCTGTGCGGGCATTATTAGCAAAGTAAGTATGGTGGTTTTTTCCTTAGTCATCGGGACAGCCCAAGGCGCACAGCCCATATTTTGCTTTAACTTCGGTGCGAAAAAATATGAAAGAGTGCGGGAAACCTATCGTTTGTCCATCATCGCTGCTACCACTGTCTCTTTCATTGGATTTTTATGTTTTCAGCTTTTCCCAGCACAGATCATAGGGCTCTTTGGTGAGGGTAGCGATTTGTACATAGATTTTGCTGTAAAATATTTTAGAACCTTCTTGCTACTTTGTTTTCTCAGCGGCATACAGCCTGTTACAGCTGTTTTCTTAACTGCTACAGGCAAAGCCACCAAAGGTCTATTTATATCCCTTACGCGTCAAATTTTGTTGCTTCTTCCTATGGTTATCATATTACCTATGTTTTGGGGCATCAACGGCATACTGTACGCTGGTCCTATTGCCGACGGTATTACCTTCATTATATCAGTGATTATTGCTTCGGGAGAACTGAAAAAGTTGAAAAAACAGGAGGCACTGCCAAATGACAAAGGATAATCACTCTCCTATGATAAAACCCAGCTCTTCCCCTATTTCCAGACTTGCTGGCATCATATCAAGGCGCACAGGTGCTTATGTAAACCAGGCCTTCAAACAGTATGATTTAGGTGGGGGTACGTATCCATTTCTACTTGCTTTACACCACAATGAAGGCATGAACCAAAATCAGCTCAGCCATGAGTTAAGTGTAGATAAGGCAATGACAGCCCGCACACTACAAAAACTAATCAGCACAGGCTATGTGTACCGCATTGAGGATCCAGATGATTCTAGGGCTTTCAAACTATACCTTACAGACAAAGGAAAGTCAATTGTCCCAGAACTTCTAAAGATTTTAGTGGACTGGAACAAAATATTGACACAAACACTAAGCCCCGAAGAAACCCAAATCCTAGCAGCGTTGCTCCTTAGAGTCGCTGACAGCACGGGGTCTTGCTGAATATGGATATATTTGGTTTGTTAAGACCTATATCGCTTTTATTTCGGTATAGGTTGACATTAGCGCGGTTCCGTCGCACAGTGGCGCTGTGGTAATAAATTACATTTTTATGCTTCTGATTCCATTTTTTCGCACCCTTCCCTTATTCAAAATGGAATATTCATCAAATTGTAGTTGTAGGAAATTATAATATAATGGCTCGGTCGTCAAGACAAAATGCAACCTCATTTTAAATTAACCATATTTTACCATATTTCGAGTGCGTTTATGCAGTCATACCCCGCAATACAGGGTAGTAGTTTTCAGCTGGTGTTTCATAACCTATCCTCTTTGTCATATTTTGTCAATTACTCATTATGTGCGTTGAACGCACATAATAAAAGAAGAGCGCCAGTTTTGAACCAGCGCTCTTCTTCAATATTGGGCTATATAATTTTTGGGGTATGGGAAAATCTAGAACTTAGAGTTTTCATAATTATATGGAATACTTGTCCCTACTAGGATATCTTCTATCTTTTGGATAATCAGCCAATCGTCCATGTTGCTTTGGCGATCGAATTCTAAAGGGGAAATTTCCTTTACATTTTCAAACTCTACCAGGCATAGACACTTTTTATGCCATCTTTGCTTTTGCTTTTCACTAAGATTCAGTTTGTCCTGGCGGTCATCCATAGTCTTATTTATTTCCTCTTCGGAGAGTTTTATATAGTTCTCAACACTTTTAACTGTTGCTGTAGCTGTTATCTGTCCAGTCCCTTTTTTCATAAAATACAGTGTTTCCCCTTCAAAGACCCTGCTATGGGGTATTTTCCTGCCTGCCGCACCTCTAATGATCATGGTTTTTTTGCCATCAATGATTTTTTCTAAAACCTTTTCTTTGTCGTCACAATAAACTAAATGTACCATTTGCATCTTTCCTCCTAAATCTGCTTTTCCCTCTTTACATTAAACCGCACCAGGTCCCTGACAAGGTCGTAGGGCATGTCTTTGTTTAGCGGAAGCTGCACCGTACCTTTTGCCAGCTTATACCCCTCTAGCCTGTCCACAAAATGGTCAATAGCATCTGCCCCCGGGTAAAACCCTATATGCTTTTTGAAAGGGGCAAAATGTGCTATATATCGTTTCATTTTATAGCTTGGCATGTTGTGCATCATACACTCAGTCACGCTTTCGGGGGTTTCTTCTAGTATAATTTCTCTTATCTTTTTTAAAATCTCTTGTGTTTCCGGGGATTGTGCTGCAATATATTCGTCGATAAGCGGATTTTTTGCCATAGTTCGCCTCTTTTCATACGGTTTATTCTATTTTCATTTTATCCTAACGTCTTTTAAAAATCAACTACAGCCTACAATTTTTCCCATGTTTCTGGGCCTACCACACCGTCGCCCACTATCCCATTCTTAGATTGGTATTTTTTCACTTCTAATTCTGTCTTTGCGCCAAATTTTCCATCTATTACAAGCTGTGCATTGGTTACATCGTTTAACAGCATCTGCAGCATTTTCACGCTATCTGTGCTACTCGCACCAATTTTCAGCGTTGGCCTTTGTATACTTTTAAGGTAGGGCACCGGGTCTATAAAATCACCATTTACTTGGATTGCAAAATGTAGATGGACACCTGTAATATCACCTGTGTTGCCCATATTGCCTATTTTTTCTCCCGCATTAACACTTTGACCTGCCTTCTTTTCCAGCGCCATCAAATGTGCATACAAGCTTTTGTAGGTGCCGTGGTTGATTATAATATAATTCCCGTATCCAGCATTGATGCCCTTACTATCTATCTTTGATATTTCTATTCTCCCTTTGTCCACTGCATAAATCTTATCCCCCTGCGAGGCATAGCGAGTAGGCGCAATGTCAATACCTTGGTGCATTTTTGTATTACCGTTCAGTTTTCTCACACCAAACCCAGAGGTGATCACGCATTTGCTGTGTGGGTTATTTTTTAAAACTATACTCATTTTCTTTTCTCCCAATCATACCAGCATGCTAGGGCATAAAATTCTCCCCAGTACGGTATGTAAACGGGGTTTGTTTAGTATATGATGAGAA
>JAVBKP010000077.1:0-16073 GCA_031553975.1 Anaerovoracaceae bacterium
TTCCAGATACATATGAAATCGGCATGTCCTATCTAGGCATGGAAATAATTTACAATATGGTGAATAAAATAAATGGTGTTCAATGCGAACGCGTATTTGCACCTTCTATCGATATGGAAGAAGAAATGCGAAAAGCCCAGCTTCCTTTGTTTAGCCTTGAAACCAAGGAGCCTATTAGCACAGCAGACCTATTTGGTTTCACAATGCAATATGAGATGTCCTATAGCAATGTAATCAATATGATGAACTTGGCAGGCATTCCGTTTAGAAGTGCAGAGCGAGGCGAAGATTTTCCGCTGGTTATTGCAGGGGGACCTTGTAGCTTTAATATTGAACCTATTGCAGACGTATTTGATTTTGTATTGGTCGGTGACAGTGAGGAATCTCTACCAAAGCTTTTAGCCGCGTTTCACCAGTGGAAGTCAGCTGGAAAATCAGGTGGAAAGCTAGCTTTTCTTGAAAAAATATGTAACATTTCAGGGGTATATATCCCAAGTTTTTATAACCATGAATACAACGCGGACGGTACACTTAATGAAATAGTTAAGTTAAATGTTAACGCAAAAGATACAATATTAAAAGCTGTTGTAGCTGATTTGGACAAGGCATCATATCCAGAAGGCAATCTAGTGCCGCTCATAGATGTTGTTCATGACAGAGCCACCGTTGAAATCTTCAGAGGCTGCACCCGAGGCTGTAGATTTTGTCAAGCTGGTATGATTTATAGGCCTATACGTGAACGTAGCGTTGAGAGAATTAAAGAAATTTCTAAAAACCAATTGGAAAACACAGGGTATGAGGAAATGTCTTTGCTCTCATTATCAACCAGTGACTATAGTCAAATAGAGCCCTTGGTCACAGACCTTATGACCCTTTGCAAATCCTGCGATGTGTCTTTGTCTGTGCCATCGCTGCGCTTAGATTCATTTTCTTTTAAGATGCTAGAAGAGATTCAAGGCTATAAAAAAAGTGGACTTACCTTTGCTCCTGAGGCAGGTACCCAGCGTCTTCGTGATGTGATTAACAAAGGCATTACCGCTGAGAATATATACAATGCTGTAGCGCAAGCCATTGAATTAGGCTGGCACAATATAAAGCTTTATTTTATGGTGGGATTGCCTACGGAGACACAAGAAGACCTGGATGGGATCGTTGACATTGCAAAAGGCATTACTGATGTATATAGAAGGATTAACGCAGGCAAGAAGGGCGGGCGTTTTAACGTGACTGTTAGTGTTTCGAACTTTGTACCAAAGCCACATACGCCATTCCAATGGTTCGGGCAAAATGAAGCAGAAGACTTCCACACCAAGCATATGTATCTAAAAGATAAATTTCGTGGCATGAAATGGATTACCTACAACTACCATGACAATAAAACCAGCTTTTTAGAAGGTGTTTTTGCCCGTGGTGACCGTAGGCTACTAAATACAATTATCAAGGCTTGGGAGTTAGGTTGCAAATTCGACGGTTGGGGCGAACATTTCAAATATAAAGAATGGTTACAGGCCTTTGAACAAACAGGTGTATCTCCTGCTTTTTATGCCAATCGTCACAGAAAATATGATGAAATATTACCCTGGGATACGCTTAATACAGGCGTGAAAAAAGAATTTTTTATCAGGGAGAATGAAGCGGCTACAAAAGAAGAAGTGACACCAGATTGTAGAAAACAATGCCATGGATGCGGTGTGAATAAGGAGTTTACGTGTAATGTTTAGATATTTAGTCAAGTTCAGCAAACAAGGATATATAAGGTATACGTCTCACTTAGATATGATGCGACTGTTTCAACGTTCATTCAAACGAGCAAATATAGCACTCGCTTATTCTCAAGGATTTCATCCTCACCCCAAAATGAGTATTGCCCAGCCACTATCCCTTGGGTTTACCAGCGTAGGAGAGTATATTGAAGTAGAACTACAAGCTAGCCGTGAGGATATAAAAGAAAAGTTAAATGCAATAATGCCAGAAGGTATGGAAATCCTAGAGGTAAAGCCCATCAAGGCAGGCACAAAATCTCTGGCAGCCCTTATAGAATATGGAAAATATAACATTACATTCATACCAGAAAAGAAAATCACAGAAGAAGGGCTAAACCAAATCGTGCAAGACTTCATAGCCCAAGATGAAATACAAGCTGTAAAGTTTCAGAAAAAATCCAACAAAGAGACTGTAATGGACCTAAAACCCTTGGTATATGAACAAAATTTAAAAGTGTACAAGCGCAAAGATGACAATAATAGATTTATGTTAACCGCAACAATTAAAACAGGTAGCATTTCAAATTTAAACCCAGATTTACTATTCAAGGAATTCCTAAAGTTCTCTAGTCTAGCAATTCTAGAAGGTAGCATACAAATACATAGAGTGGACTTATACTATGCAGATGATAACCAATTAAAACAATTATCTGCCATATAATACGATTGATCAATAGGGGGACATGATTTATAATGCAGCATAAAAAAATACACAAGCAAATTGGTCTTGTATTGGTAATATTGATTTGTTTTTGTACAGTATTTCAACAACCTTGCTTTGCTACTACGGCCCGTGACTATGCGGACTATAAAGATATTCCAGGCGTTACCCAAGATGAAATTGATGCCATAGAAATGCTAAAGGCAAAATATGATTATTTCACCTATGGATCACTACTTGGAACAGAAGCTTTTTGGGGGATTGACAATGAGCAACATGGATTCTCTGTGGAGTTGTGTACTTTGCTGTCCAAGCTTTTTGGTATCGAATTTAGAAGTGAGATACATGAATGGTCTGCATTAATCCATGGACTAAATACCAAGACCCTAGATTTTTCTGGAGAGATTACGGCCACCAAGGAGCGTGAATCTATTTATTTTATGACATCTCCCATTGCAAAACGTACCATTGAAATATATAGATTAAATACTACGTCTGAAATATTCAATATCGTAAAAAATAGAAAGGCAAAGCTGGCATTATATACTGGTTCTAGTACATTAAAAACCGTGAGAGAAGCCAGTAACGACCTCTTCCAAATCTACGAAATAAGTTCTTTAGAAGAAGCTATGAAAAAGCTTAGAAGTGGTCAAGTGGATGGGTTTGCCGCAGAAAGTAGCTCCGCCTATTTAGTAGCAGGATATGATGATATCGTATCTGAGCCATTATTTCCACCTGAGTTTGCACTGGTGTCCCTTACAACCCAAAGCAAAGAGTTAAAACCCATTATTGACGTTGTGGACAAATATCTAAAAGTAGATGGCTCCAGCACCCTAGCACACCTATATAAAGTAGGGCAACAGGATTATCAAAAATTTGTTTTTCAAAGTAAACTTACAGCGGAAGAGCTTAATTATATCAGTCAATCTATACATTATGGCAAAGTATACAAGTATGTAGCCAGCAGCGATAACTATCCCATGGCGTTTTACAATAAAAACGATAAGGAGTTTCAGGGCATTGGTATTGATCTATTAAATGAGATATCTAAACTAAGTGGGCTAACATTTGAAGTGTACAATGAACCATACGTTCCTTGGTCCCAGCTTTATGAAACATTTAGCACTGGCAAAGTTGATGTGTCAGCCCATATGATAAACTCCAAAGAAAGAGTAAAAAAATTCAACGTGCTATCTCCCTATACCACAGAAAACCTATTGCTTATTTCCACTAGGGATTATCCAGATGTGGCGATTTCTGAGTTGCCTTACAAAAAAATAGGCGTAATTGCAAATTCAGCTTATTTGGAATTGTTCAAACAATGGTTTGTAGATGCCAATATCACTTTCTATGATTCACCAGAGAGTAGCTATAATGCCCTCAAAAAAGGTGAAGTGGACTTGATTACCTCAACGGATTTTGTATTGCTTGGAAGAAGTATTTATTATGAAGATACAGGACTAAAGGCAAATATTAACTTAAAGTATCCGTTATATACAGGACTTGCCGTCAAAAAAGACGACGTATTATTGGCATCAATATTAAATAAAGCCCAATTGTGTTTGCCTATTTATGATATTTCTCAGAAATGGATAGATCAAAGTTTTGATTATTCTGCAAAGCTAAATAACCAAAAATCTTATTTTATGATTTTTATTATTGTTTTATTGCTTATGGTCCTTGCTTTATTTATATTGATACTAAATGCAACAATCAGCCAACGGAAAAACCTGGCTGTATTGGTAGAAAACCGTACACACAGACTAGAAGAACAAACCAAAGAGCTATTGGTACTCAATGAAGCCTCCCAAGTGGCATCGAAGGCAAAGAGTGAGTTCTTAGCACGTATGAGTCATGAGATCAGGACCCCGCTCAATGCAATTATTGGCATGACCAATATAGCCAAAAAAAATGTTGAATATCCATTAAAGGTACAGACGGCCCTTAACCAAATACATCTGTCTTCCGATCATTTGTTGGGCATCATAAACGATGTATTAGACATGTCCAAGATAGAATCTGGGAAGCTGGCGCTATATATGAACAGCTTTAATCTAAACCAAACATTAAAAACAGACATATCAATGATACGCCAACGATGCATAGAAAAAAACATTAAATTTTTTGCTAATTTGGATGCTTCTACCAATGTGGTTGTCGTTGGTGACAAACTAAGGGTGAGCCAAGTACTACTGAACCTGCTAAGCAATGCGGTAAAATTTTCACCAGAGAATGGGAAAATAGACCTAAATGTTGACCTAGTAGCAGAAGATAGCACTTCCATTACACTCAGATTCTCTCTGATGGATCAGGGCATTGGTATGAGCAAGGAACAAACTGATAACTTGTTTATACCATTTGAGCAAACAGATAACTCCATTGCCACAAGGTTTGGAGGAACAGGATTGGGGCTTTCCATTAGTCAAAACTTAGTAAAGGCCATGGGGGGCGAAATAAAAGTCAACAGTGAGTTACACCATGGCAGTGAGTTTTATTTTACCCTCAAATTCTTAAAATCTGTTGTTGACAAAGATATCAAGACAGAAGATGAAAAGAGAGACTTATCTGGTAAACATCTGTTGTTGGTGGAAGATATTGAGATCAACAGAACAATACTGTTAGAATTGTTAGATGGCATGGGGCTAACCATAGATGAAGCAGAGAATGGAAAAATAGCCGTTGACAAATTTAGCCAATCACCAGAAGGATATTATGACTTCATCCTCATGGATATACAAATGCCTGTATTGAACGGCTATGAAGCAGCAAAACTCATTAGAAACCTGCCAAGAAAAGATGCAAAGAGCACAAAGATCATTGCCATAACAGCCAACGCATACAAGGAAGATGTCTATCAAGCCCTCCAATCAGGCATGAATGACCATTTGCCAAAGCCAATAGACCTAACAAAATTAATTAAGATATTAGGTAACGCCTAAGAATCACGTAACGGCTCCAACAGTGGAGCCGTTTTTTGTACGCAAAATGCAATTGGGGACGGTTCTAAATAGCACAAAAGGGGACGGTTCTAAATAACTGACCATTTGGTCAGTTATTTAGAACCGTCCCCTTTTTATAATACAATTATGGAAGATTTTACAAATTAATCATTGACATTAAAATCAAAATAATTTATAATGTGGGAATAAATGTAAAATATAAGTATAAAAGGAGAAAACATGGAAAAAGACAAAATTATCAAATTAGGAATTGGTGGACTGATACTAATTATTGCACTTGTAGCCTTCATGGTCAAAGGCTCTGGAGAAAACAACCTCCAGATAGAAACCACCAATGCAAGCAACATAACGGTAGAAGCCATAACCATCACAGAGCAAGCCATTGAAAAAAATATTATCGTAGATATTGCTGGTGCAGTAAACAGTCCCAATGTGGCAAAGCTAAAGGAAGGAAGCAGAGTATATGAGGCCATTCAAGCAGTAGGAGGGCTCACACAAGAGGCCGACACTACCAGCATCAATATGGCAGCGATTTTGCAAGATGGCGAGAAGATCTATGTGCCACGAAGAGGCGAAATGCCCCCTGTTAATACAACGTCCACCTTAGGCAATAATGTAGGTACATTCAATCCATCAACCAGTACCAATGGCAAAGTTAATATAAATACGGCCACGATAGACCAGCTTCAAACATTAAATGGTGTCGGTCCATCTACGGCGCAAAAAATTATCGATCACCGCACACAAAATGGCGCATTCAGGACCACCGAAGATCTAAAGAATGTAAGTGGTATAGGGGATAAGACCTTTGAGAAATTTAAGGAAAATATTACCGTATAACTTGTATATAAATTGGAATTTTTGCCCAAACTATATGAAATTAAATTATAGGAGGACGAGATCCAATGTTTGCCCAAAAGAAAAAATCCATCTTTTCAGGAAAATTTTTCGCTGTTTTTGTCATAATCTTATTCGCAGCAGGATATTTTATAAATACCACAGATAATGGTAAGAACCCCGAAGACAACCTAACAGCGGATAAAATTGAGAGCGAAGAAGTAGGTCCTGCTACACAGGCCAATTCATCAGCAGTCACAGAATATATCACAGACCAGACAAAACTCCTTATGCGCATCAACGACCAAGTGACAGGCTCTACAAAGACACAGGAACTATTAATGCCCTCAGAGCTTATCGGAAAAAGTTTAGAAGATGCCAAAACCTTCTTGCAAGCAAAATATGAAGGTTCTATCGTAAAAGAACTAAATGATGAGTATGCGCTCTTGTATAAGGTCATAGAAAAAGTCTCTACAGAGGCAAATGCCGCAGAAAACCCTTCTTTTTATGAAGAAGAATCAGAAAATTCGCCAACAATCGCCAATGATAACAGCTATTATTTAATTAAAGAAGATAATGGTGTTATTAGCGTGTACAAAAGTGATGACAGCGGCCATCTTTCTTTGGTAAAAACCACTGAGATAAGTCTAGATTACCTAAGTAGCGGGGACCAAGAGCTATTTAAATATGGAATCAAAAAAAACACCATGGATGAGGTAAACGAACTACTACAGGATTTTGAAAGCTAAAATTTTTCTTAAAGGCGAGGCATTATGAACAAGACATTTAGAAAATTTTTCCTCATCGTAGCATGTCTAAGTATAGCAGTAGTATCTGCTACAACAGTATTCCAACTAAAAAAAGCTAACGCTGTGGCAGAAGGCGACGTATCAGCCTCCGCCATGAATACACCCTATGAAGTCATGTTAGGTGGCAAATCCATAGGGGTAAAAATGGATGTGAAAGGCGTACTGGTCGTAGGTCTTGAAGAAATTCCTACATCAGATGGAAAGACCATCAACCCAGGTCTTTTAGCAGGACTTCAACTGGGTGATAGTATTGTTTCAATAGACGGAAACAAAGTAGAGAACGCAAAACAAGTCCAAAAACTCATCAATCAAATAAAAAAGGAAGTATACTTAAAAATCAACCGTAAAAACGAAATCATGAACGTAAAAATCACACCAGTTCTATCCTCAGAAGAAAAACAGTATCGTATAGGACTTTGGGTGAGAGATAAAACAGCAGGCATTGGGACGATGACATATTTTGACCCCCATAACAATTCATTTGGTGCCTTAGGTCATGCCATCACAGATGCAGATACAGGTGTAATCCTAAAAGTAGGAAATGGAGAGATTCTAAACGCTAAGGTAGAGTCTGTCAAGCAAGGCAAAGCAGGTAGCCCTGGAGAGATCAGGGGCATATTCTACGAGACCGATACACCACTTGGAAACATGTTATCCAACACCCCATACGGCATATTTGGCAAAATGTACGAAAATGGATTTGATACCACCTCAGCCACTTCAATACAAGTGGGAACCAGAGACCAAGTGAAAAAGGGCAAGGCCTATATACTATCCACCCTAAATGGAAATACTATCGAAAAATACGAGATATCCATAGAAAAGATCAATAACCAGTCAAAGGCAGACACAAAGAGCATGGTAATAAAAGTCACAGATAAGAGATTATTAGATAAAAGTGGCGGAATTATTCAAGGCATGAGCGGTAGTCCCATCATACAGGACGACAAACTTATCGGTGCAGTGACACATGTCTTCATCAACGATCCACAAAAAGGCTATGCTGTGTTCATAGAGTGGATGTTAGAGCAATCAAATGCCGTCGAAAAACAATAAAATAAAGGTAATGCTACCACAATTTGTCCATCTTTGCCCCAATTTGTAGAACGCTTATATCTTGCAAAATCATACAAAATCTAGCATACTTCTAATAGGGAAAGTTATGAGTCAAAAACGGGGATTCATATTAAGCATACAAGGAGGATAAATTATGCAAAAAATGGAAGTAGGTACTATCAACGGTGAGCACGACTTCAGATCAATTCTATCAAATTTTTTCCAGCCTAACAAAGATGTACCTGACGTTCTTGTTTTGGATATGAATGCACCAAATATGGATCAAAATTCAATATTGGAGAAAATCGAATCATTGAAATTCGAATCACCACCAAAAGTTGTCATTCTCTCGTCTAATAACAGAGAAATCGAGCCTAACGCTGCAAACACCAACGATGAAGAGGTATACACTGTAAAATCATCAGAATTGAACGCGCTTTTGAACAAAATATATCAAATGGCGCAGTCCAAGCAAGGACAGATGGCAATGCCTAAAACAGGTGCTGTAGAGAACAACAACCGAGATTTAGAAATCGAAATTACCAACATCATTCACGAAGTAGGGGTACCCGCACACATCAAAGGTTACCAATACATCAGGCAAGCAATCACAATGGTTGTAGAAGATATGGAGCTACTAGGTGCTGTGACAAAAGAGCTCTATCCAGCCATAGCCAAGAAAAACAACACTACACCAAGTAGAGTAGAAAGGGCCATAAGACACGCCATAGAAGTAGCGTGGAATAGAGGCAAACTAGAGACTATAAATAAGCTTTTTGGATATACTGTACATAACGATAAAGGAAAACCTACCAATAGCGAGTTTATCGCAATTATCGCGGATAAACTCCGTCTAGAGAGAAAAGTTTCCTAAGGGGGCAGTATTGACCAAACGATATAGGCGAAATTTACTAGCAATAAGTATGACTGCAATCGCCATAGTCGTTCTACCTTCCATAACAACATTTGCAACAGACGAAAAAAAAATGATAACAGACCTTTTGACCCAAAGAGCAAACATACTAGAACAAGCACTATTTGATCATATCTCTGACGAAATAGCCACGGCTAGGTTAGCAGAGATAGAAACAGGGGAAATCCTTGCAGAAGACATAGCGTCTTTAAAGGACTTTATAGACACTGATATGGATATGGTCGAAGATATATTCTTAATAGCCCTAGAGTCAAAAGATATCAATGAAAACAAGAAGAGTTTTAGAATAGAATTATTATGGGATATGCGGGGATTAGAGGATAATTACTTTGAAAAAGCAATATATACTATAACATTATCCAATGAAAACAGTAAACCAAAGCTAGAAAAAATGACCTTAGTAGAATAACAATAAAGACAAAAAGGGGACGGCTGTACCCCAAAATTCAGAGAATTTTGGGGGCCCACAGATAAATGACGATTATTAAGTCATTTAGAACCGTCCCCTTTTTGCTTTGTCACCTTTTTGTTTTTAAAAAGTACCTGCGGAGGACAAAAAAATAACAATATATACTACAACACTTTTGTCACATTTTTCATGTAATCTAATATAATGTACACATTAAGTTTTTACATGATTGGCGAGGGAATTTAAATGTCTTTTTTAAGCAACCAAATTAAATTAACCAAAAGAAGAGATCCTGCTATTAAATCTAGCGTGGAAGTAATCCTTTACCCTAGCTTTTGGAGCACTATATCCCACAGGACGGCTCACTTCTTTTATAAACATAAAATGTATTTTTTTTCCAGACTAATTTCCCAAACATGTAGGTTTTTCACAGGGATAGAAATACACCCAGGTGCTCAAATAGGCAAAGACTTTTTCATTGATCATGGTCACGGCGTAGTCATTGGTGAAACTTGCGAAATAGGGAACAATGTACTACTATTTCATGGCGTTACTTTGGGAGGAACTGGTAACGATATAGGTAAAAGGCATCCTACCGTAGGAAACAACGTGATGATTGGGGCACATGCCATCATCTTAGGCCCTATTCACATAGGGGATAACAGCAAAATAGGCGCAGGAACTACAGTAGTAAAAGATGTACCGCCAAACTCGGTGATTATTGGAGCTACTGGAAAAATAATAAAGAGTGGAGAAAACAAATGATTTATAAAAGCATTACTGAATTAATAGGCAAAACGCCTCTAATAGAACTTGAAAGATATGGAAAATCTGTAGGAGCAAAAGGTAGAATAATAGCAAAACTTGAGTATTTTAATCCGGGTGGAAGCGTAAAAGATAGAATTGCTGTCGCTATGATAGAGGACGCTGAAAACAAAGGAATTTTAAACAGTGATACTGTCATCATTGAACCTACAAGTGGAAACACAGGAATTGGTCTTGCCGCTGTTGCAGCGTCAAAGGGATATAAGATCATCCTTACTATGCCTGAAACCATGAGCGTAGAAAGGCGGCTGATTCTCAAAGCATATGGGGCAGAATTAGTACTAACAGAGGGTGCCAAGGGAATGACGGGGGCTATAGCCAAAGCAAAGGAACTTGCTGAGCAAATGCCTAATGCTTTTATCCCAAGTCAATTTGAAAACCCAGCAAATCCAGCTATTCACCTAGTTACCACAGGTCCAGAAATCTGGGAAGATACAGAGGGAAAGGTTGATATTTTTGTAGCCGGCGTTGGCACGGGCGGAACTATATCTGGCACCGGCAAATATCTTAAGCAAAAGAATCCAAATATAAAAATTGTAGCAGTAGAGCCAAAGGATTCACCAGTGCTTACAAAAGCTGTAGCAGGACCACATAAAATACAAGGGATAGGTGCAGGGTTTGTACCTATTACATTAAATACCGAGATTTATGATGAAATAATCATGGTCGAAGCAGAGGACGCTTATTATGGTGCTAGGGTACTAGCCAAGACACAAGGCATACTAGCAGGTATTTCATCAGGTGCGGCTCTTTGGGCGGCCACCCAATTAGCCATGAGTCCTGAAAATGCGGAAAAAAATATAGTAGTAATACTACCAGATACTGGGGAACGCTATTTATCTAGCCAGTTATATGCATTTTAATCTGCTTGTGTCACGAATTCGTCACAAATTATTTTGCTTTAATTGGTAATATTATGGTAGGATATCTTTGGATGTGGTATACTATTTGAAGAAAATCCCCAGAAAGACAAGCTATTAGTGATTATTATATAAACAACACCATAGGAGGTAGGCCATGAGTCGCGTAGTATATATGGATTATTCCGCTACTACACCCGTTAAAAAAGAAGTTCTCGATGAGATGATGCCTTATTTTGCTGAGCAGTACGGCAACCCATCTAGCCTGTATAGAATAGGAAGAGAATCAAAAGAAGCCATCCAGATTGCGCGCAATCGTGTAGCTGAGTTAATTGGTGCTGCTGATAGAGAAGTTTACTTTACATCAAGCGGTACAGAAGCTGACAACTGGGCCGTATTTGGTGCAGTTCAGGCAAAAAAAGCAAAGGGCAATCACGTGATTACCACAAAGATTGAGCATCACGCCTTATTGCATACTTGCGAATACTTAGAAAAAGAAATGGGCTGTGAAGTTACGTATCTTTCAGTGGATGAATCGGGACGAATTAGCCTAGAAGAGTTAGAAAAGGCCATCAAGCCTACTACAGTACTGATAAGTATCATGTTTGCCAATAATGAAATTGGAAGCATTCAACCAATCAAAGAAATCGGTGAGATTGCAAAGAAAAATGACGTATTATTTCACACTGATGCTGTACAAGCCTTAGGCAATGTTCATATTGATGTAAAAGAGTTAGGCATCGACATGATGTCTGTGTCTGCTCACAAAATCTACGGGCCAAAAGGCATTGGCGCCTTGTATATCAGAAAAGGGTTAGTAGTTCCTAACTTTATGCATGGTGGTGCCCAAGAGAACAAAAAGCGTGCTGGCACAGAGAACCTAACAGGTATTGTAGGTTTTGGCAAAGCGGCACAATTGGCAAAACAGAACTTACAAGAGCATATTAGAAATGTAAAAGAATTACGAGATTATATGTTAGCCGAAGTGCTAAAGAAAAACGATCACATCCAAGTGAATGGAGGCATGGAACATAGACTTCCAGGGAATTTAAATCTGGTGTTTAATTTCGTAGAAGGGGAGACATCACTGCTGTTCTTAGATATCAACGGTATTTATGTATCAACTGGCTCAGCATGTTCCTCCGCAAGCTTTTCGGCATCACATGTCCTAGAGTCCATCGGCGTACCGCTTGAAAATGCACTTAGTTCCATACGTTTTACAGTAGGGGACTTTACTACAAGGGACGATATAGATTATGTAGTAGAGAAAATAACTGAGATGTTGGCTAAATTTAGAGCCTTCTCACCAATGTATAATAAAAAATAGGAGAGATAAAAATGTCAAATCAACAAATGTATAATGATACCGTGATCGATCACTTCATGAATCCCAAAAACTCTGGCGTTATGGAAAGCCCTGATGCTACAGGTTCATATGGTAGCCCCGTATGCGGAGATATGATGGAAATCTTCTTAAAAGTAGAAGACAATATAATAACCGACGTGAAATTTAGAACATTTGGATGTGGTTCTGCCATAGCGTCTTCTAGTATCGCTACTGAGATGATTAAAGGAAAAACATTAGAAGATGCATTAAAAGTAACCAACAAAGATGTAGTAGATGCTCTCGGTGGTTTGCCAGGGCCTAAGATTCACTGTTCAGTTATGTCTGAACAGGCTGTTAAGCTTGCAATATACAACTATGCTAAAGAAAACAACTTAGAACTAGAAGGGCTTAAAGGATTTAATCCAGACGCAGAAATCGACCACGACCACGAGTAATCCATTCAATGTAATATTTGGTCCCTTAGTTGGATATAGTAATAGTAGATTATCCACTATTGGAGGTTATTATGTCAAAACGAATACTTAGTATTTTATGTTTTTTGTGTATAACGACAGGCTTAACATTAACAGTGTTAAGCCTTAATCATGTAAAAATAGAACAAGCTCTTTTTCCAAAAGTAAAGGAAAAAGAGCTTTTTTCTATTCCAAATGAGTTTACGCAAATACGGGAAGATCAATCTGCAAAAATAACTGAAAAGAAAACAGTTTTTAAAAATGGTGATATTTTTTGGATGAACCGATATGAATTTTTGCCTAAAACACAAGCAATGCTTGAAGATTATTCTGTAGCAATAGAAATTCCAGGTAAAAATATGAAAATTCGCTATGTATCTCTTCTTGAAAACGGAGAAAAGAAATGGATAGAAACAGAAGATTATACAAAACTTGCTAAAACTACACTTTTTATTGAGACAGATTCATATCATTTAATCTTAAGCGTCCCTGCTGTGTACAAGAAGCAAGAATCCTATGGCACCATTGAAATTGTGAAAGATGCGGAGAGTCCTATAAAGATCACAGAATCAACAAATGGATATATGATTACAGCAAAATTTCCTCAAAACAACAGTTTTATTGGAGAGCTGTGGGCACTGGCCTCTACAAACCAATTAAGAGCATGGGATGATTCACAAAAAGAGATTTTTATGTCTCATGATTTGGCATATGAACGACGTTTTTCCATGGAAGGCTACTATTTTCCCACCCCTTCCAACTATATACCCTCTGGTGAAAATGTGTTTCATAAGATTGCTACATGCTATACGGGTGGTTCGTTCTCACGTTTACATAATAACAGTGCCACAACTGACTTGGGGTATGTTTTGATGCGTGCTTCTATGCAAAATCAAAATCAAATGGGATATTGGCCAACCTACGCAAAATCTCAATGGCTCTACGATGATTTTGGAATTGAGGATAAATTCTACGATACTAGATTTAATAATGATTTTGCATCAAACCTATTATACGCATATGACACGTATCACGATAAACGGTTTTTAGATTTTGCCATCAAATATGCAAATTTTTACATGGACTATATCAATCAAATGGGTTATGAATCTGGCGATTATGGAGTTTTGGTCCCCGATTATTGGCATAAAAACAGTACAAAAGCAACACATGTCTCACTCAATCATCATCTTTCAGGCCTGGATTTTATGCTTCGATTATATAATGTAACCAAAGACCCGCAGCACAGAGATATGGCATTTAAACTGCTCATGGGGGTTAGCCATACACAAAATGAATGGGTATTGCCTAATAAAAACTTAAAATATGCACTTCATTATAATGGATATAGAAATGATATGGCAGACTATCCGTATTTGACTTACAATGATTTATTTATAACCAATCAGTTATTGTTAAAGTTTTTTGATATGGAAAACAATGGGATTACATATCTAATGTCAAACAAACGAGCATGGATGGATGCCAACAAGATTACAGAATATAAAAAATAAATTTTACTACCCCTAACCCCTAACCTCCTAATTTTTACCAATTGTTTCATAATGACGTGGCTCAAATAATCTGTTATGATTAATACATGGCATCAAGGATGAAACACAAAAGGAAACAAAATAGGGGTTCCCAGACAAACTGACTACTGGGCTCTCATAAGAGAGAAAAAAGGGAAAACAGGATGTTAAAATCAAGATTATTATCGATCTCGCTTTCACTTTTAATAATAACTGGTGGAACAGTTACTGCATTTGCAGATCAAACAAACCAACAAGAAAATATGATTATATTAAATAGACCTGTCTTTGCTGATATGCCTAACAACTGGGCTACAATAGCATTGGAAAAAGCCGTATTTAACGGACTATTGGCTGGCTATACAGTAGGCGAGCAAAAGCTAATAAAAGCAGAAAACCCGCTAACACGTGCAGAAATGGCTACCATCATAGATAAAGCATTTGGTTCTACTGCAAAAGCCGATATGCAAGGGGTTACAGACGTAAAATCTGATGCATGGTATGCAGACTATATGTCGTCAGCGGTACAGATGGAAAGCTTTTCAAAATCTGATAAAATGAGACCTACCGAAAGCATTACAAGAGAAGAGGCCTTCACAGTCTTGGCAAAAGTGTTTAAATTAGAAGGTACAAAAGACTACGACAAATTGAATACTTTTACTGACAAGGATACTATAAGTGCATATGCCAAAGACAGAGTGGCTGCATTACTAAACGAAGGGTATGTATCAGGCCACAATGGTGAGCTAAATCCAAAAGACCCAATGACTAGAGGCGAATTCGCTGCCATGATGGACAATCTGGTAAAACAATATATCAAAACCTCAGGTGAAGTAACCCAACTAGAAAAAGGTAATATCATAATCAATGCTACCAATGTTACACTGAAAAATGTGGAAGTAAAAGGTAACCTTATCCTAGCTGAGGGCGTAGGAACAAGTCAGGTCCAATTGGAGAATGTACAAGTAAAAGGCACAGTTGTATTGAGATGCGGTAACTTAAATATGTCCTCTAATAGTTTTGTACCCAATATAATTAAACCAGATACTAGTAACGTAACAGTGTCGAGTAATATTAGTTTAGCAGAAGGAGCCGAAAATTCGGTAAATGTAACAGTCGCGAAAGGCTTTGCAGAACTTTCTTATGGAAAATTAACAGAAAAATTCAACAATGAAGGAACAAAAATAACTGGTTTACTGAAAAAAGGTACGGTAAACTATAATAACGTAAGATTTGTAATCTCGCCTGTTGGCGAAGCTAACCTAAACAATTTGCAACTGATCGCCAAAGACACAAGCGATACGTTCTTTAATGTAGTAAAGTCTGGTTGGGGTCCTGCAACAGGTATGCCGCTAGCAGATGCAGCAACAGATTTTTATGTAGTGGCAAAAGCAGCAGGGACATATACCTTCAAAGCCACACTCATAGACGTTAGCAACAACAACGCAATCATCACAGAAAGTGTAGTATACACAGTTGTTGCTGAATAAATAATAACCAAGGGCGGCTGAAAAGCCGCCCTTTTTATATCAATTCAGTTCATTTGGGACGGTTCTAAATGACTATTAACTTATCATTTAGAACCGTCCCCAATGAATACAGAATGTCTAAAATATGTTATACTATA
>JAVBKP010000160.1:0-22530 GCA_031553975.1 Anaerovoracaceae bacterium
TCAAAGCTGCCCTTTGGGCCAAAACAGGAGGCATTGTTTGTCCGTACAAATTGACCCACAATGCGGCGCAGAACGCGGCTGAGAACGGTGTTGAGATTATAAGGAATTGGCCTGTTACAGGAATTTCTAAAGAAGGTGAATTTTTTGTGATAAAGTCAAGGGATAAAATGGTTTTAAAGTCAAAATATATAATTAATTGCGGCGGAGTTTTTGCAGATGAGGTAGCGAGAATGGCAGGAGATGACAGCTTTGAGATATATCCCCGTCGTGGAGAATATATGTTGCTTGACAAACGGAACCAAAGCCAAGTTGGGAGAACGATTTTTCAGACACCTACAATGCTAGGGAAAGGGATTTTGGTAACGCCCACCGTGGACGGCAACCTGCTAATAGGGCCAAATGCGCAGAATGCAACGGAAAAGCTGAATTTTGATACCACAGAGGTCGGGCTCACAGCTTCTTTTGAAGGGGCAAAGAAGAGCGTTCCATCATTGAACAAACGGGATATTATCACATCGTTTACAGGACTTCGGGCCATAGCAGATACAGATGACTTCATCATCGGATTTTCAGAAAAAGTGCGAAACTTAATCAACCTAGCAGGGATACAATCTCCAGGCTTATCGGCGGCACCAGCTATTGCAGAACATGCAGTCGAATTGTTAAAGCAACGTGAGGAACTGAAAAAACGCAGTGACTTTAACCCCAGTGTTGAGAAAAAAGTGGTAATCACCGAGATTACTGATTTGGAATTACAAAATATAATAGAAAAAAATCCAGCCTATGGAAAAATTGTCTGCCGCTGTGAGACGGTGTCAGAGGGCGAGATTGTCCATGCCATCAAGTCACCTGTAGGAGCAAACAGTGTAGACGGGGTGAAACGACGCACAAGAGCAGGCATGGGCCGATGTCAAGGTGGTTTTTGTTTGCCCAAAATAGTTGAGGTTCTGTCTCGAGAATTAGGTGTTGCATTCACAGATATTGTAAAAAGTGACAAAAACTCTTACATTCTCACGGGAGAGACCAAGGGAGGACAGAGATAATGGCTGCATTATTGAAGGATTTAGTCGTCATTGGCGCTGGACCTGCTGGTATGGCAGCAGCACTTGCTGCTCGTGAAAATGGCGTTGACAATATTTTAATATTGGAGCGTAGTGCAAAGGCAGGTGGTATTTTAAACCAATGTATACACAACGGCTTTGGATTACACTACTTCAAAGAAGAGCTTACGGGACCTGAGTATGCAGGCAAGTTTGCTGATATGATTAACCAGACGGACATTGAAACCATGTATAATACTATGGTACTGGGGGTTTCCCCTCAAAAGGAGATTAGGGCAGTAAATGAAAAAGGTGTTCTGCAGATTAAAGCGAAGGCCATTGTTTTAGCCATGGGCTGTAGAGAACGGACTAGAGGAGCATTAAACATACCAGGCAGTAGACCTGCGGGTATAATGACAGCGGGTGCGGCACAGCTTTTTGTGAATACCAACGGCTATATGCCGGGAAAAGAAGTTGTCATATTAGGTTCTGGCGATATTGGACTGATTATGGCAAGGCGTATGACCCTTGAAGGAGCAAAGGTAAAGCTGGTATGTGAGCTGATGCCTCACTCTGGCGGGTTGCAGCGAAATATTGTACAATGCTTGGAGGATTTTGATATACCGCTAAAACTAAGCCATACTATCGCCCAGATACATGGCAACACAAGGCTTGAGGGTGTTACTGTTGTCAAAGTGGATGATCAGCTAAAAGCGATTCCGGGAACAGCAGAATTTGTTTCTTGTGATACATTACTACTCTCCGTAGGGCTTATACCAGAGAATGAGTTGACCCTTGGTGCAGGTGTTGACATGGATCATGTGACAGGCGGGCCATTGGTAAATGAAGGGATGCAAACCAGTGTCAGTGGAATTTTCGCTTGTGGAAATGTGGTTCATGTTCATGATTTAGTAGACTTTGTAACCCTAGAAAGTCAGCGTGCAGGAGAAATGGCTGCTGGATATATTAAACAGGAAGAGAGTGCTGAGTGAAGATATGAGAACAATGACATGTATTGTTTGTCCAAAGGGATGCAAGCTGATATTGGCTGTTGAAAACGGAACAGTAACTAAGGTGGAAGGCAATGAATGCAAAAGAGGAAGTATGTACGCCAGTGAGGAAATATCAGCACCAAAGAGGGTTTTGACAAGCACGGTGGCTGTTTTAGGCATGGGTACAAAGCGACGAGCCTCCATCAAAACCAATAAAGCCATTCCAAAAGAACTATTATTTGAGGCTATGGAGCAAATCAAGAATATTACCGTCACAACGTCCTTAAAACGCGGCAGTGCTGTAATCTACAATCTGCTAGGTACAGGAGCAGACGTGATTTTAACAGAAGATATAGGATAGGGGGAAATAAAGTGAATAAAAAATATTTGGTAGCACTAGACCAAGGAACTACAAGCTCTCGATGCATTATATTCGACAAGAATGGTGATGTGGTGTCTAAGGCACAAAAGGAGTTTGCTCAAATCTTTCCGCAAGCAGGCCTAGTAGAACATAATCCCATGGAGATTTGGTCTAGTCAGTTATCGGTTATGTCAGAAGCATTGGCAGGAGCTAGACTTACACATAAAGACATAGCAGGGGTAGGGATAACCAACCAAAGAGAAACAGTGATCATGTGGAACAAAGAAACAGGGGAGCCAATTTACAATGCCATTGTTTGGCAGTGTAGGCGCACCTCAGGGTATTGTGACAGCCTAAAGGCATCTGGCTTTGGAGAGATTATCCGTGAGAAAACAGGACTGGTGGCGGATGCATATTTTTCGGGCACAAAAATAAAATGGATATTGGACAATGTAGCAGGTGCAAGAGCACTGGCAGAGCAAGGCAAACTGCTGTTTGGTACGGTAGACACTTGGCTACTTTGGAATTTAACAAAGGGAAAAGTGCATGCCACTGATTATTCTAATGCTTCTAGGACAATGTTGTTTAATATTCATACCTTGGAGTGGGATGCCGAAATTTTGAAAGAATTGGGCATCCCAGCAAGCATATTGCCAGACGTCAAACCTTCCAGCTACCACTTTGGGGATATTGCTACTGAATATTTTGGAGACAAGATTCCAATTGGTGGAATAGCAGGTGACCAGCAAGCGGCTTTATTTGGTCAGACATGTTTTAACAAGGGTTCTGTGAAGAACACATACGGCACAGGCTGTTTTATGCTGATGAACACAGGAGAAGAAGCTGTTTTTTCAAAACACGGACTTCTCACCACCATCGCCTGGGGATTGGATGGGAAAATATGCTATGCACTAGAGGGAAGCGTGTTTATTGCGGGGGCAGCACTACAGTGGCTGCGGGATGGACTTCGCATGATTGATAAGGCAGAGCATAGTGAAAATTATGCTGTCAGGGTTGAAAACACAGAGGGTGTGTATTTTGTACCTGCATTTGTGGGACTTGGCGCACCATATTGGAATCAGCACGCACGAGGGGCATTCATAGGACTAACACGAGGCACCGAAAAAGAACATTTTATCCGGGCTGTTTTAGAGTCTATCGCCTACCAAAGCCATGATGTGATCAAGGCCATGGAAGCAGATGCAAATGTGGATTTGAAACAAATTCGAGTAGATGGCGGTGCCTCGGCCAATAATTTTCTGATGCAGTTCCAAGCGGATATTCTAAATGCTGAAGTCATAAGACCAAAGGCGATAGAAAGTACAGCCCTAGGCGCAGCTTATTTGGCAGGATTGGCATGCGGCGTATTTGCTAGCATTGATGAAATACAAGAGGTGACCCAAACAGATCAAAGCTTTTTCCCCAAAATGGAGAAAGCAGCAAGAGAGGGACTTTTAAGTGGCTGGAACGAAGCGGTAAGACGCACGTTCTAAAGAAAAGTAGCATTATTAGCCAGTCCATCTCATATAGTGGTATATGAGATATGGAATATTATTGTTAATCATAGGTGTACTGGCTATTTATGTCCCAGTTTGGGCAACGTCAGAGTCTATGTCCGGAATTGAATATGTGGAAGGATTGTCCTACGAAGAGCAACGGACAGATCAAGTTATGTCTATGCAGCTTATGACAAAGTCGCAGAAAAGCCAAGAACTGCAAATAAAAGCAGGCGGGCGACAAAAACTTACGGTTAGTCTAGGTAAGTACAGAATAACATACTATTGTAGCTGTACCAAATGTTGTGGAAAGGATGATGGCATAACGGCTACTGGGACCAAGGCCACGGCAGATCGTACCATTGCAGTTGATCCAAAGGTAATACCCTATGGTTCGAGAATCATAATTGACGGCAAAGAGTATGTGGCTGAGGATACAGGCGGATTTAAAGCAAAAACAATCGACATGTACGTTGAAAATCATCAAGAAGCATTAAATCGTGGGGTAGACACTATAGAAGTATTTATGGTACAATAAACGGTGAACCAAAGGTTAACTTACACAACATGAGAGAAAAGTAAAAAAATGGGAAAAATAGTATTGGCTTCAGCCTCGCCTCGAAGGGCGGAAATACTGGAAAAAAGCGGAATTTCTTTTCGTATAGAAAAGCCTCAAGTGGAGGAAAATTTACACGATGGGCTTTCTGCGGCCCAAAATGTCATGTATCTAGCGCTAAAGAAAGCACTAGATGTTGAGCATAGATATCCAGGGGACTGCATTCTGGCTGCGGATACCATCGTTTATAAAGACGAGATTATTGGAAAACCAGCAGATGAGACTGACGCTAGAAGAATTCTAAAAAAGTTAAGAGACACTGACCATAAAGTTATTACTGGTGTAGCGTTTATAGATGGCAAAACTGGTAAGAAGCATGTGTTTTATGATACAACCTCGGTTTATTTTAGGGGATATAGTGATGAATACATAGAGGAGTACATTGCCAATGAACCAATTTGGGACAAGGCAGGGGCCTACGGTATACAAGAAAAAAGTGGGGAATTTCTTGTGGATCATATCGAGGGCAACTATGAAAATGTAATGGGACTTCCTTGGTATAAGATTAGAGGATTAATTGAATATGGAAATAACAGGAACTTTGATACGAGAGCTACCTAGAGAAGAAAGACCTAGGGAAAAACTTTTGTCATTGGGTGCGGGCTTTCTTTCTAACAGAGAGTTGCTAGCCATTTTAATTGGAACGGGTACGAAAAAAAATTCATCCATGAATTTGGCAGACAAGCTGCTATCAATGGATGAGAAGGGTATTGGCCACTTGTCAAGGTGTATACCTGACGACCTAAAAATGGTTCATGGCATAGGACAGGCCAAAGCTTGTCAGATTGTCGCAGCCGTTGAATTAGGCCGAAGAATTGCAACCAAACCAAAAGGACAGACTATTAATGTAAATGTTCCATCAGAAGTATCAGCTTTGTTCATGGAAGAGATGAGACATCTCACAAAAGAGTATTTTAACGTATTGATGCTCACAACGAAAAATGAGATTATAGCCATTGATAAGGTGGCAGTGGGGGATCTTAATAGGGCTATTGTCCACCCGAGAGAAGTGTTTAGCAATGCGATTAAACGCAGTGCAGCTACAGTGGTACTTGTTCACAATCACCCCAGTGGTGATCCAAATCCTAGCAGGGCGGATATAGAGTTGACAAACAGACTGATTGATGCTGGTGAGATTCTAGGAATATCGGTGGTTGATCATATTGTGATAGGTGATGGAAAATATTTTAGCATGAGGGATGAACGCCTTATTTAATTGGAGAATAGAAGAATAGTATATAAAGAGGGAAAAAGGAATGGCAGGATTTGATTTTTTAGGAAAAGATGTAGGAATTGACCTAGGAACGGCAAATACACTTATAAGTATAAAAGGCAAGGGCATCGTTCTGGACGAGCCTTCCGTTGTGGCAGTAGATAGGTATACGCGTAAGGTTATTTGTGTCGGTAAAGAAGCGAAAGAGATGATTGGTAGAACACCTAACGAAATAGAGGTCATCAGGCCGCTAAGAGATGGTGTTATTTCTGATTTTGATATGACACAAGTGATGCTTACCGAATTCATGAAAAAAGTATTGCTACAAAAGAGTATTGCCACCAAGATGAGAATTGTAATTGGCGTTCCATCTGGGGTCACAGAGGTGGAAAAACGCGCCGTAAAGGAAGTTGCTTATCAAATCGGGGCAAAAGACGTATACATCTTAGAAGAGCCTATGGCGGCAGCTATAGGGGCTAATATGAGAGTTGATGATGCAAAAGGAAGTATGGTTGTAGATATTGGTGGGGGCACTACGGATATCGCTGTGATTTCCTTAGGAGGCATTGTGAATAAGACCTCACTTAGAATAGCAGGAGACGAGATGGATGAAGCTGTCGTAGCTTTCATTCGTAAAAAATATGCCATTTTAATAGGCGACAAATCAGCAGAAGAGTTAAAAAAACAGATAGGATATGTATATATAGTAGAAGAAGAGGAAGCTGCAATCACCCAGGAAGTCCGAGGACGAGACCTAGTAGGAGGGCTACCAAAAACAATTTCTGTCACTAGTATTGAAATGATGAAAGCATTAGAAGAGTGTATAAGTGTTATCATAGATGGAATCAAAAGCACCTTAGAGGAGGCTCCACCAGAGCTTGCTGCTGACATCATAGACACAGGTCTTTTCCTAGTGGGTGGCGGTGCGCTACTCAAAAATATGGACAAGCTATTAGAGCGTGAGACAGGGATTAAAGTAATCGTGGCAGAAGAGCCACTCAAATCTGTTGCATTAGGGGCCTCTAACAGTCTTTCAGACATTATAATGTTAGAGCGTTACTCCATGAAAAATCGGAGATTCTAATTATGCGATTTCTAAATGAGCATTTCAGACTCGTTGTGATTGTAGTTGTTCTTTTCATAATAACTTTAGTAATGTCCCTGTCATATTTTTTTGCGCCAGTAGATTTTTTTCTGGTAAAATGGATTCAAAAGGCCGCCAGCGTCATACAAGAGCCAGTTAAAAAAGGCGGAGACGGTGTAGCAGATGTGTCAAAAGGCATTTTCAAATTCAGATCCATTGTAGAGGAAAATGAGGAATTGAAAGAGCAGGTAGCAGCTTTAAATAAAGAAGTTATGGCCAGCAAATTGTCCCAAAGCGAACTTGACGAACTTCGTAATTTATCGGAAGTTTTGAAATATACACCAAATATTCCAGAATATAACTATGTATCAGGAGAGGTAATCGCCCAGGACGGTACGTCATGGACAAACTCTTTCACGATCAATATAGGTGCAAATCAGGGCATCAAGGAAGATGATATAGTCATCAACGGTGATGGTCTAATCGGAAGAGTTGTTGGTGTAGGTAAGGATTGGGCCAAGGTAACCACTATTATTGATAGTACTATATCTGTTAGCTTTAGAATAGCTAGAAGTCTTCAATACACAGGCATGCTGAATGGCGATGGCTATGGAAAACTAGAAGGCTATCTCATAGATGCTACAGCGGACATAGTGGAAGGTGATACACTGATAACATCAGGCCTAGGTATCTATCCGCAGGGGATTGCCATTGGAAAGGTCAAAGAGATCATCAGTGATGATGACAGATTGTTAAAGACCATCAAAATTGAACCGAGTGTTAGCTTGAATACAGTGAGAAAAGTCACTGTTATTATAAGAGGTGGTACTGGTGAATTATAAATATGGTTTTTTAATGTTCTTAGTTGCTTTTCTCCTTCAATTTACCATCATGGATCACTTGGCCATAGTAGGAGTTATGCCTAACCTACTATTGATTTTAGTAATTGTGTTATCTTTTTTATTTAATGAGAATTATGCACCGACATACGGCATTATATTTGGCACCATGCAAGATATTTGCTTTTCGCCTATGATTGGTATTAATGCCCTATCTTATTTTTTGGTTTATCTTTTTATTATGCAGATCAAGCGATTTATCTATAGAGATAATGTGCTAGCCACTTTGTTTTTAGTGGCAGCCGCTACCGCAATACATAGTGCAGTATTTTGGAGCATTACCCAGGCCTTTGGCGGAAACTTAAATATAATGTACATGTTAATACGACTGCCGGGAACTATTGTATACAATTTTATTCCAGCTGCATTATTCCAAAGTTTTATTGTTACAAAGGTTATACGTTATAGAGGGGATCGTTACATTTGAACAAACTCTTTGCTACACGCAACAGTCAAATATTCGCAGTTTTCATATTTCTAATGCTAGTTTTAATTGGACGGATGTTCTCTCTCACTGTGGTTCAAGGGCAGGAATGGGAGAAAGCGTCTGCTAGCAGAAGTATGAAAAGTATTTACACAATGGCACCAAGGGGTGAAATCAAAGACAGATACGGAAGAATTCTGGCTACGAATAAACCTCGTTTTGTGGTGCAGTTAATAGTCGACGCTATGGATCAAGAGCAGATCAATCCCACAGTAGAGAAACTGATTGGTGTGCTTAAACAAAATGGTGATACATATATAGACGAATTTCCAATCCAAGTTGTAAATGGAAAATTCATATATACCCACGATGAAGAGGTGAAAAAATGGCTTGCTTCCCAAGAGATGCCAACCAACTTTACGGCGGCCCAAGCCTTTGAAGAGATTAGAAGGCGTCAGAGCATTAGTGAAGATCTTGACAAGTACGAGGCACAAGAAGAATTACAAACCCTTTACGATATATTTCCTCCTATTTCTGTAAGAAATATGGAATTCACAGAAGCTATAGAAAAACGTTCATTTCTTCAAAAGTATGAGCCAAAGGACAGTGACAAAGCGAAAAGTGGATATGTTTTTGAGGAAGAGTCAAAAGATGCAGCAAACTATTTTTACAATATGACTGCGGAGGAGGCATTTTACCTTATAGCTGATAGTTTTAAGGTGGACAAAACCCTTTCGGTGGACAAAATCAGAGAGATTATTGTAATACGAGATGCCGTAAAATCAAAAGGATATTTGAAATATTTACCAGTAAGGGTGGCTTATGACATATCCCAATCCACCATTGCGACTATACAAGAGCAAAGTGACGATTTTATGGGCGTTGAGGTATTAGCGGAACCTGTTAGGTATTATCCATACGGGCATTCTGCGTCCCATATTCTTGGGTACATTGGGCAGATGACAGAAGAAGAAAAAAAGGTAGCGACAGAAAATGGTGGACAGAGTTCCAGCACAATGATTGGCAAAGAGGGGATAGAAAAGGCATTTGAGACAACCCTACGGGGGACAGATGGCATTAAAAAACTGGAAGTAAATGCCCAAGGCAGTATGGAGCGAGTTATAGATAATGTGGAGGCCCAGAAGGGCAGAGATGTTTATGTGACTGTCGATATTGAATTGCAAAAAATAGCGGAACAGGCTCTTGAGGAAGGGCTCCGGCAAATCAGACGCGGAGGGACTTTTAATAGCAATTGGGGCAATTATACGTACCCAAAAGCATATAGCAAAGCCAATGCAGGGGCTATCGTAGTGCTAGACGTCAAGACAAGCGAGGTCTTGGCCATGGCTAGCTACCCTGATTTTGACCCCAATGTGTTTGCCCAAGGGATTACAAAAGAGCAGTGGGCGGCCTATCAAACACAAAATCCAAGAGATCCATTATCACCAGTACCCCTTTACAACATAGCTGCTAGAACGGCAGTACAGCCAGGGTCAATATTCAAGATGGTAATAGCCACTATGGCAGTGGATAAAGGTCTTAATCCAGAGGCGGAGCTTTATGATGATGGCGCCATTGCTTTTGGAAATAAAACCTTTGGATGCTCGATTTGGAATAGTAGCCACGGGACTTTAAAACACGGAAACATTAATCTTGTACACGCGTTAGAGGTGTCTTGTAACTATTACTTCTATGATGCAGGAACAGGGATAGACTGGTATAAAAAGAAAAAAAACAATGGCAAAGACGTGCCGATTACAAAAGAGCCTGTTACTATTGCTACTATAATGGACTATGCTAAGATGTTTGGGCTAGGATTGCCTACGGGAATAGAAATACCAGAGGCTGAGATGAAAGTCCCTAGTGAAGCGCAAAAACTTGCTACGACCAAGTCGAATCTAAAAAATCTTCTGACAAAAAGAGCAAAAAGATATTTTAAGGAAGAAGTGACCTTGGACGCCAAAAAACAAGAAAGCGTAATAGCTGAAATTATCAGCTGGGCTGATTATGAAGAGCCAATTAGTAGGTCTGAGGTAAGGAAAAGGCTTATAGAAATTGGTGTTAAAGATGAAATGCTAGAAAGAGTAACAGATACTTGCAAATATGGATATTTTAACCAAGCGAAATGGACCATTGCCGATCAGCTGAACATATCCATTGGACAAGGCGAAAATGCTTATACGCCTCTTCAAATGGCCAACTACATTGCTACCATTGCCAATGGCGGGACACTAAACAAGGTTAGCCTCATCAAAGGAATACAAGGACAGCATGATTTGGCTAAGGAGCCGGGCACTAAGATTAACCTGACCAACCCAGAGATATTTCAATATCTAGGGGAGGGAATGAGGCTAGTGGCGGCAGGACAAAGTGGTACAGCTAGAGGCTCTTTTGCTAATTTCAAAGTTAAGGTTGCAGCTAAGACTGGTAGCGCACAGCGTGGTGGTAAAATAAACCCACCTGATGAAGTAGAGTATATTAAGCAACATTTAAGGCAATTTGATCCTAAGCTTTCCTTTGCGCAAGTAGAGGCGGAGATGGCAAGGTTGATGACTGAGGAGCCAGAGAACTATAAGACAAGGAATTCAGCAGTTAGAGCAGCGGTAGAAGAGTTATCTGATAGGATTACATCTACCACCCAGCTTGATGTATACAAGGAGAATTATGATGCTTTCGGATGGTTTGTCTGTTTTGCGCCATATGAAGAACCAGAGATTGCTATATCCATACTACTATTCCAAGGTGGTGCAGGGGGAAGTGCAGCACCAATAGCCAAGGAAGTAATCGCAAAATATATGGGATTGGATGAACAATATATTGAATTCGAAATGGATAATGAAATTACACAATAGTGGTAGATTACACATAAAGAGCAGGAGAGAAAAATGGGAGAAGTAATTGTCATAACTTCTGGCAAAGGTGGAGCTGGAAAGACTATGGTTACAGCCAATTTAGGGGCAGCTTTAGCCCAGATGGGCAAAAGAGTAGTGTTAGTTGATATGGATATGGGACTTAGGAACTTAGACATTGCACTAGGACTAGAGAATCGAGTTGTATATGATGTGGCAGATGTTCTTGATGGTGTATGTCGCGTAAAGCAAGCGCTTATCAAAGATAGACGCTTTGATTCCCTGTATCTATTGCCAGCACCCCAGTCTAAGGAAAAGAAGAGAATTACTACTACCCACCTAAAAGTCTTATGTGAAATTCTGAAAGAGAAGTTTGATTATGTGATGATAGACTCACCTGCGGGAATAGATAGCGGTTTTTTGATCTCTGCCACAGGGGCTGATACTGCTATCATAGTTACAATGCCTGAGATTGCGGCAGTGAGAGATGCAGACATGGTAGATAAAATGCTGAAGAGAATCAATGTGATGGATAGACGATTGATTGTAAATCGGGCCAAGCTGGACTTGATTGAAAGAGGCATGCTACCGAGCATATCTGATGTGGCAGACATGTTAAGGGTTGATCTGATAGGGGTCATACCAGAAGATGACAATGTGTATATCGCTACAAACAATGGAATCCCTGTGGTTTTAAAGCAGGGGAGTTACATACAGAGAAACTTTGCTAAAATTGCAGAGCGGTTAATGGGAATGGAGAGCGGACTTTAATGTCATATTTTAGAGCCCTTATACGAAATATAGATAAATGGATATTGGTATTAATAGTAATTTTTGGAATTATAAGCATTACTGTTATAAGCAGCACGTTTTATGATACCTCATTGAACATAACAAGGGAAGTCAAAGTCCAGTTTATGGCATATATCTTAGGATTTCTTGTCATAGCTGTGGTGCTTTTATTTGATTACAAGGTCTTTGAGAGCTGGGACAAAATCCTGTATGTTACTTGTATCGTACTTTTGCTTTTGCCGTATGTGCCAGGACTTGGGATGGTAAGGAATGGTGCTAGGTGTTGGATTCATATAGGAGTGCTTGACTTTCAGCCCTCAGAGCTTGTCAAAATACTATTTATTTTAGTATTTGCCAAATTTTTGTCTCAAAGGGCAGAGTCCCTGCGAACGTTTAGAGGGGTGCTGATTGCTTTTGCGTATGCTGCGCCACTGATTCTTATGATTTTAGTAGAGCCGGATCTTGGGAATGCTACGGTTATTAGCTTTATTGCCCTTGGCATGGTGTTTTGTGCAGGGATGAAATTTAGAATTTTGGCACAACTACTAGGCGGCTTGGTGGTACTTTTTCCCCTCGCTTATCGATTCATGGAAAAGCACCAACGTGCTAGAATTGACGCTTTTTTAAACCCCAGTGACCTGAGTTTGCCAGGTAACTATCAGGTTTGGAGCTCTAAGATTTCCATAGGCTCGGGGCAGCTTTTAGGAAAGGGGTTGTTTGAAGGGACTCAAAAAAAGCTAAAGTTTTTGCCAGTGCAGCAATCAGATTTTATATTTGCAGTAATTGGGGAAGAGCTAGGACTAATTGGAGGCATTGTGCTGATTGTTCTCTATGGTCTATTTCTACTTAGAATTATAAATATTGCAGAAAATGCAAAGGATTTTTATGGGGCATTGATTGTGACAGGTATTTTCTCCATGTTTGCATTTCAGGTCTTTGAGAATATTGGAATGACAATGGGCATAATGCCTGTGACAGGTATTACACTGCCGTTTATCAGCTATGGGGGCACATCAATACTGGTAAACATGCTAGCCATAGGGCTTGTGCTGAATGTTGGGATCCGGAGTAAAACCATTAACTTTTAATTTGGTAAAACTTAGCACATTAAATGAGTTGTCCTTGACATTTGACAGTAAAAAGTATAAAATGTAAGTGTATTTTTGTGGAGTTTTTTAAGACCCATTCGCACGTGGGTTGATTTCATGAGATTAACTATATTTTTTAAGGAGGTGCGTTGACATACAAGTAATTTTATTAATTTTAGTCGGTGTTTTAGCTGCGTGTATTGGTGTCTTTATAGGATATATTATACGTAAAACCGTTGGTGAAAAGACCATTGGCAGTGCAGAGCTAAAATCAAAAAATATCATACTAGATGCGGAAAATAAAGCAGAAAGTATAAAAAAAGAAATTGCTATCGAAGCAAAAGAAGAAGCCCATAGACTTAGAAGCGAAGTGGATCGAGAGTTAAAAGACCGCAGAGCTGAAATGCAAAAGATGGAAAAACGCCTTATCCAAAAGGAAGAGGCCATTGACCGTAAGACTGAAAACATTGAGAAGAAGGAAGAAAACATTTCTAACAAAGAGTTAGCTGTACAAGAAAAAGAGAAAGAACTAGAACAATCCCTAGGAAGACAAATGGAAGAACTAGAGAGGATTTCTGGATACAGCGTAGAAGAGGCGAAGGCTTTACTTCTTTCCAATATTGAGAAGGAAATTAGGCACGAAGCTTCCATCATGATTAAAGAAATTGAATCCAAGGCAAAAGAAGAAGGCGACAAAAAAGCAAAAGAAATCATTGTTTCTTCTATCCAAAGATGTGCAGCAGACCATGTAGCCGAGAGCACAGTGTCTGTAGTACCATTGCCCAATGAGGAGATGAAAGGAAGAATCATAGGTCGTGAGGGTAGAAATATCAGAGCGATTGAAACACTAACGGGTATAGAACTAATCATAGACGATACACCGGAAGCCGTTATTCTTTCAGGATTCGACCCAGTGAGAAGAGAAATTGCTAGGATGACGCTAGAAAAGCTAATTGGCGATGGACGTATACACCCAGCTCGTATTGAGGAAATGGTGGAAAAATCAACTAAAGAAGTGCAAGACATTATTAAAGAAGCGGGAGAACAAGCTACTTTTGAAGTAGGTATACATAATCTTCACCCTGAATTGGTAAAACTGTTAGGAAGACTAAAATACAGAACAAGCTTTGGACAAAATGTATTGAAACACTCTGTAGAAGTTGCTCATTTAGCGGGACTAATGGCATCAGAATTGGGACTAGACCCAAAACTTGCTAAGCGCGCTGGATTACTTCATGACATAGGAAAAGCTGTAGACCACGAAGTCGAAGGTACTCACGTTGACATAGGTATGGATTTGCTCAGAAAGTATAAAGAACCTGAGTCAATCGTTGACGGTATGGCATCTCACCATGGTGATTACGAGCCGAAGAGCCTAGAGGCGATTTTAATTGCTGCTGCTGATGCTCTTTCTGCTGCTAGACCAGGTGCTAGAAGAGAAACTTTGGAAACGTATATTCAAAGACTTCAAAAGCTCGAGGAGATAGCGAATACTACTCCAGGAGTTGAAAAGTCTTATGCAATACAGGCTGGTAGAGAGATTAGAATTATCGCAAAACCAGATGAAATGACTGACGAGGGAATTGGAATGCTAGCCAGAGAGATTAGTAAAAAAATCGAAAGCGAATTGCAGTATCCAGGACAAATCAAGGTCAATGTTATACGAGAAACTCGTGCAATTGAATACGCCAAGTAAAAACATGGAGTGCATATAATGCACTCCATATTCTTTGGCAACTCGTTATATTTTGGTGATACGAGGTAAACTTTAATGATTTATTTAGACAATAGTGCTACGACACGCCCTCACAAAGAAGTAGTGGAAGTCATGATAAAGGCTATGGAGGTTGGATTTGGCAATCCATCTTCACTTCATAGATTGGGCATGGCTGCTGAGAAGAGTGTAAGACAATCTCGGGAGCAGATTGCCGGATTTTTAGGCGTTAGTAGAGATGAAATATATTTTACATCCGGGGGTACAGCCTCAAACAATTTATCCATCATTGGTGCCGCCAATGCTATGGCTAGAAGGGGTAACCATATCATTACAACCAAGATAGAGCACCCTGCTACATTAGAAAGCTGTAAGTATTTGCAGAAGAAAGGTTTTGAGATAAGCTATCTTGAGGTGGACAAAGAGGGAATTGTAGATGTTGACCAATTGGACAGTTTGCTAACAAGCGGCACAATTTTGGTATCTGTTATGCATGTGAACAATGAAATAGGTACTGTGCAGCCAATAGAAAAGATAGGGCAGATAATCAAGAACAAGAGCAAAGCGCTATTCCACGTAGATGCAGTCCAGTCTTTCGGAAAAATAAAGATTCCTATGGCAGTGGCAAAAATAGATTTGTTATCAGCAAGTGGCCACAAAATTCATGGGCCTAAGGGAATTGGTCTTATATACATTAAAAATGGCATAAGAGTAGAACCTATTCTGTATGGTGGTGGACAAGAGAAGAATGTATATCCAGGAACAGAAAATACCCCTGCCATTCTTGGGTTTTCAACTGCTACAGCCATAGCAAACACTGGTATAGATGCCCGTTATGGACATGTATCCAAGGTGAAGGCTAGGCTGCTAGAAGGCATTGTGGGTGAGATTCCAGATATCAAGATCAATGGAGGACAAGATCAATGCCTACCTTATGTGCTCAACGTCAGTTTTTTAGGCACCCGGTCTGAGGTCTTACTCCATATGTTAGAGCAAGAAGAGATATATGTATCCACTGGTTCAGCTTGCTCATCAAACAAAAAAGGCGATAGCCACGTGCTTACTACCATCAAGTTAAAGCCAGCTGAGTTAGAAAGTGCCATTCGTTTTAGCTTTTCTTCAGATAATACGGAAGAAGAAATGGATATAGCGTTAGAAAAGCTGAAAAAATCAGTGGCAGATATGAGGAAAACATTACATGGAAAATTCAAATAAGCAAGTCTATATAGTCCGAATGGGCGAAGTTGCACTAAAGGGTGGCAACAAACCGTACTTTGAGAGAATGTTAGCAGAACGGGTTAAACGCATGCTAAAAGGATTTGAGGACATAGAGGTAGTGCGTAGAGAAGGTCTTATCTATTTGTATACCAACAAAGACCATGACCAAGAGCCGATCAAGACGGAGCTGAAAAAAGTATTTGGCGTAGCTTCTTTTAGCCCAGCAGTAGAGATAGCATCAGACATTGAAGCGATTTATGAGGCGGCTGTAAGCTATATGCTTGAGCGAATTGACAAAAATGGCATAGAGACTTTTAAGATAGAAGCCAAGAGGGCAGACAAGCAGTTTGCAATGCCATCTCCAGAGATTTCAAGAGCCGTAGGGGGCAAAGTACTTATCGGTTGTAAAGTACTAAAAGTAGACGTGCACAAGCCAGATTGCAAACTTTATGTAGATGTAAGGAGAGGGAACTCCTACCTGTTTCACGAAAAAATTCAATGCTATGGTGGACTGCCACTGGGAACCAACGGAAGAGGTATGATATTGCTATCAGGAGGCATCGATAGTCCTGTGGCAGCTTTTATGATGGCAAAGAGGGGCATGTTAATAGAGGCAATACATTTCCATTCCTATCCATATACCAACGAGCGTGCCCAAGAAAAAGTCGTTGAATTAGCAAAAATTGTGGCTCAATATTGTGGTAAATTTAATTTATATACGGTTAACCTATTGGAAATACAGCAAGCAATTGTGGAGCATTGTCCAGAAGAAGAGACGACTATTTTGGCAAGGCGCTTTATGATGAAAATTGCGGAAAAGTTGGCAAAACAGCGAGAATGCCAAGTATTGATTACTGGAGAAAATATAGGGCAAGTTGCAAGCCAAACGGTCCATGGACTTGTGGTTACTGACCATGCGGTCAGTATGCCTGTTATGAGACCTTTGGTTGCCATGGATAAAGTGGATATTATTGAAATAGCAAGGCGCATAGGTACTTTCGAGACCTCTATACTGCCGTATGAGGATTGTTGTACTGTGTTTCTTCCCAAGCACCCTGTGACAAAGCCAAAAGTAGACAAAATTCTTGCATCTGAGTCAGCGTTAGACGAGGAAGCACTGATAAAATCCGCAATGGCGACAATTCAAGTGATTAGAATTGTCGAAGAGTAGAGGAATTTTTCGAGAGAAACTAGGACACAGCCCTACCAAACTACTGTAAAATGGGGTGAAGAGGAGGACAAGCTGTGGAGATTAAAATTGAAAATCAAAAAAATGTTCTAAAGATTTCCCTACTAGGGGAGTTAGACCATCATAGTGCAAAAGAAGTTCGAGAAAAAGCAGATTCAATCATAGACCAAGGAAGCATAAAGCACTTGGTTTTTGATTTTTCAGATGTGGGCTTTATGGATAGCGCAGGCATAGGCGTGATAATTGGAAGATACAATAAGATCAAAGACATAGGTGGCAGAGTTATTATCATCAACTGTAGCGCTACGGTGAATAGGCTGCTTACAATGGGAGGAATTTTTACCTTGATAATGCAGGCTGATAACATGGCAGAAGCATTAAAATTATTAGGACAGGAGGCGGGCGATGGAGTGCGTTAACAAGATTAAAGTAGAACTAGATTGTAAATCAGAAAATGAGTTTGTAGCAAGAACCATAGCCGCTGCCTTTGCGGCCCAGTTAGATCCTACAATTGACCAATTATCTGAAATAAAAACGGCTGTCTCAGAGGCAGTTAGCAACTGTATAATTCATGCTTACGAGGATTGCCAAGGAGAAAAAATCTGGCTAGAATGCCAGGTATATGATGACAGCACCCTAGAGATTGTGGTAATAGATCATGGCGTTGGCATTAAGGATATAAGTAAGGCGAGAGAGCCGTTGTTTACCACAAAACCAGACGAAGAGCGATCCGGAATGGGATTCACCGTCATGGAGAGCTTCATGGACAGCACAGAGATACTATCTACCCCATCTCAAGGCACGAAAGTGACCTTGATTAAAAAAATAGAGCTACCTACATAGAATTGCAAAAGCAAGTGGAAACTTGTTCAAATGATAAGATCAAGGATGAAATATATGATTTAATACGCAAAGCTCAGTCGGGGAATGAGCGAGCAAAAGAAGTAATAGTTGAAAAAAACACAGGGCTAGTACGATCTGCGGTTTACAAATTCATGAACACAGGTCACGAGTGGGACGATTTGATGCAAGTGGGATACATAGGGCTTGTCAAAGCTATTATGCGATTTAACTGCGATCTTAACTTTATGTTCTCAACATATGCGGTTCATGCCATCATCGGGGAACTAAGAAGGTTCCTACGGGACGATGGAAAAATAAAAGTACCGAGAGAGATGAAAGCCAATATATTTAAAATGAAATATGCCAGAGAAAAATTTTATACAGACCATGGCAGATCACCTAAAATAAGTGAGTTGGCTGAAGTAATGGAACTCACATCGGAACAAATCATGACCCTCATTGAGGCTGAGGACACATTAGGCCATTTTGAATATTTAGATGACCCAGAAAGAATCCAAGGAGATGAGCACAAAGACAACAAAGATGGTCTTAGCAAAATAGACATGATAGCGTTAAAAGATGCCATAGCAAGCTTAGAAGATAGAGACAAACAAGTCATAATTCTTAGGTATATGAAGGATATGACACAGCAGCAGGTGGCAAAAGTCTTAGGAACATCACAAGTGCAAGTATCTAGAATAGAAAAAAAAGTATTGGCTAAAATGAAAGCACACATGGGGTAATATTAAAATAATATTACAATAGTTAAAAATTTAACTTGCAACTCTTTTCTAGTTGAGGCATAATAAAAGTGGCAACAATATTTGTGCACACTAATCCGCATAAGTGATGAAGATGGTGAAAAGGGTGGTTTATCCATCCTTTTTGCTGTTCACGGCGTATCGGCTTGTTAATTTTTTTCGTGGGTTGGCGATTACAAAATTTTTATTGTGCTCTTTGAAAAATTGATTGACACGAACCAAAATTTGATATATAGTGTTTATGTTAGAACAAGTAACAATAACCAAAGGCTATTGACATGTAGCGCTTGCAGGTTATGGTTGCTTTTTTGTTTGTAAAAAGCAGGCAAACAACAGATTTATTTTGAAATTTCTCGACCCTTGGTATATAAATTTAACATCTTTTCTTTTTTCACTAAAATGACCGCGTGATTCTCTGTCCACGCGGTTGTTTTAGTTTTTTGCGGCTTGTTAATTTTTTGCATAGCTTTACCCCACAGTGCCTCGCCCAGATGTGCTCGCATGTAGGGCCCCGCAGTTACACTGACTTCAATTTGAAGCCGATTCTCACGTACATCTGTGTACGTTCCACCCCGTAGAGTCTCACCCCTTTAGGTGTTCGCTTACAGGGCCCCTCGGCTCCGCCGTTCATTTCAAATTGCGTTTCGCGCTCTGCAAAAAATTCCCTGCGCCTAGTCGGCACATTAATTTTCTGCATAGCTTTGCCCCACCACATAGTTACACTGACTGCAATTTCCTTTGATTTATGGTATACTATTTATGATAATGGAGGGCATGATGAAAGGAAACGATGTAAGCATTAAATACAGTATTTTACATATTTTAGATAAGAATTTGGGGACGGCCGTGCTGTCTGAAAATATATTGGATACGTTGAGTTTGGGCGACTACCTGGAAAAACTACTGGCCAGTGCCTTAGGGGATGATGAGATCAAGGAAGTTCTCTTTGGGGAGGTACATGAAGGTATTTCGTTAAAGGCAGCAGCGGCACGTGGAGACTTGCCTACCTTTGTGGAGTTTTCTCGTGAAATGGCATTGATGTTCTACGAGAACATCACAGCTTTTGATGATCTGCCGTCAGGGGATTTGCTTGTGGTAGATTTTAGGGCAGAAGATACACAGTACATTGGCATATGTAAGCTAAATTATAGGAAAAGCTACATTCACTATGTGGAAAAAGGTGAACTAGATACCAACGCTATTATTTGCCAGCCTGCAGCATTGCCAACGGCCTCACAGAAGGTAGATGAGCTGATTATCTTTAACTTGTCTGACAATAAGGTTGTGATTAAGGAAAAAAAATATGAGATTCAGACAGAAAAACAATTTTATATATCTAAGCGCATATTGGAAGTCCAAGAAAAACAGACGGATAAAGAAAAACTGAGGGCTGTTAAACGAACCGTACGCAAGGTCATCGAAAAATACCATCCAGATGACATGGAATTGGTCATGGAGGCTACTGCCGAAATAGCAGATTCATACACAAGTGACGGCGTTATTGACATAGTAGAGGTAGCCGAAAAGATCTCTAGGGGGATCAACTCTATCAAGGAGGAGTTTGTAGAGGAGATTAGAAGCAAAGGGCTAGAAGAACGAATTCCTATCAATGAGAACTTGGAAAAAGCCATGCACAAAAAGCATAGAATTATAACTGAAGATGGAGTAGAAGTGAAACTTCCCATGCATTTATTTAGAAGCAAAGATAAGTTTGAGATTATTAATAATCCAGATGGCAGCTTGTCTATACTCATTAAAAACGTGGAAATTAGGTAAATTATTACATTGACTTTTTTCAAATCACATGATAAAATCAGCACAAACAGAGCGTCCGAAAGGGCGTTCTTTTATTTTTTTACAAAGGGGTAAATATATGATTGCTTTTAAGGCTATTGATAAAACAAAAATAATGATATTGACATATTTTGTAAATAAGTTTATAATATGGAATAGAAAGGAGGGGTGTTATGGAAAATCAAATGATGGTATTAGAGATTGGAAAAATGCTTGGTGCATTTACTGAAAAGATCAACTTAAGACTTGAAAAACTTGAAACCGGTATGCAAGAAGGATTTGCGAGAATAGACAAAAGATTGGATGAAATAGACGTAAGATTGGGTGAAATAGACGTAAGATTGGAGCAAATAGATGAAAGATTGGAAGAAGCAGACCGCAAGCATACGTTGCTACAAGTAGAAATGCAACAAGGGTTTGTAGGGTTTGAACTTTCAGCCCAAGTCAATAAAGAGTACCGCGAACGTATCTGGCCGCAAGTAGAACGCAATACAGAAGATATTACATATCTAAAAGGAGCCATTTAGATTTAAAAGCCGCAAAAGCGGCTTTTTTTCTTGCATAAAACATGACAAACTGCGGAAAATATCTTTATTATGAAATAAAGGAGATATTGATATATGAACGAGAATGCGGAGAATCGCAAGAAGGAAATCCAGAAGAAAAAGGAGCAAGAATACGCAGAGTACATCAAGCCTTTTGCACCGAAGCCCAAATATGTTAGCAATTCAGTCAGAGCGTTTGTAACGGGAGGGTTGGTTTGTTGCCTTGCCTATTTTATGCAAAATTTTATGATAGATAGGGGCATCATAGAGGAGGATGCAGGTATATACGCTACGCTACTATTGGTAGTTTCCGCTCAGCTATTGACAGGGATAGGTGTGTTTGACGTTCTGGCAAAATTTGCAGGGGCGGGTCTTATTGTGCCTATTACTGGATTCGCCAACTCCATGGTAGCACCTGCCATTGAGTTTAAAAAGGAAGGGATTGTTTTGGGGGTAGGAAGCAAACTATTTAGTATAGCGGGACCTGTTATAGTCCTTGGAACATTTACGGCAGTGATCATTGGGCTGATACACTTGATTATATAGGGGGGAAGATGGAGAGCAACAAAGTAGGAAAGCATACATTGGTATTTAAAAACAAACCAGAGATCATAGGGGCTTTTGCCACTGTAGGACCTAAAGAGGGTGAGGGACCTATGGCCAAGTGGTTTGATAATATATTAGAGGATGACCAATGCGGGCAGGAGTCTTTTGAACTAGCAGAGAGTAAGATGTTAAAAGATACAATAAGCGGTGCCATTCAGGGTGCAGGAAAGACAGAAGGAGATTTAGACGTAATCTTGACAGGGGATTTATTAAACCAACTTATGTCATCCACCTTTGCCCTCAAAGAATTTAATGTGCCGTTCTTGGGACTATATGGCGCATGTTCTACAATGACAGAGTCATTGTTGGTGGGAAGTATATTGGTAGATGGAAGCTACGCCGATCTAGCGGCATGCGCAGCTTCCTCCCATTTTAGCACTGCCGAAAGGCAGTTCAGGTTGCCGCTGGAGCATGGCAATCAAAGGCCACCAACAGCACAGTGGACAGTGACGGGTTGCGGCTCAGCGTTGGTGGCAAAACCAACCATGCCAGGCACGAATACAGGCATTCGTGTGACCCATGGCACCATCGGGAAAGTGATTGATAGAGGTGTTAAGGATGTAAATATGATGGGGGCTGCCATGGCACCAGCGGCAGTGGATACTATTCATAGGCACCTTACGGATATAGGAAGAAAGCCAGAAGAGTACGATTTGATTGTCACAGGGGATTTAGGAACCATGGGCAAAGAGATAGCCAATGACCTAATGAAAAAACGTGGCATGGATATGTCGGCGGTCTATGATGATTGTGGCGCCATGATGTTCTCACCAGAACAAGATACCCATTGTGGCGGTAGTGGATGTGGTTGTTCAGCCTCTATATTTTGTGGCAGCCTCTTCAAAAGGCTTAAAAGTGGCGAGATAAAGAGGATGATGCTGGTCTCTACAGGAGCTATGACATCTCTTACAAGTAGCCAGCAAGGGCAGAGTATACCTAGCATAGCCCACGCTGTGACAATAGAAAGTATGGCATAAACATGGAGTATATACAAGTATTCCTAATG
>JAVBKP010000144.1:0-34158 GCA_031553975.1 Anaerovoracaceae bacterium
CAGGTATTTTATAAAATCCACAATGCTCTGGATTTTCTACAAAGTAGGGTACGCTTTTAAACCACTCTTTGAAAAACCCTTGAATATTATTTTCTTGCTTGGTGCTGGTATCGCTCCTTGCCGCCACGAATTTGAATAAAATATCCTCGATTAGCTCTTTTCTTACATTCTTGTCATAACTCATAATTTTGCTCCTTTTCTTAATCTAGCTTGTCAACAGCAATCTTCATTTTTTCCACTGCCTCTTCCACATCTTCGTACTTTCTGCAATAGGCAAGACGAATGTGACCTTTTCCATAAGTACCAAAAGACGGTCCAGGAACGCCTACAACGCCCGCTTCTTCTATTAGATAGTTGCAGAAATCTGTTTCGCTCATTCCCAATGCACTAATGTCTGGGAATGCATAAAACGCGCCTTTTGGTTTTAGCATGCGAAGTCTTTCAATTTTTTGAATACCTTCAAACATACAGTCCCTGCGTCTTTTAAATTCAGTTACCATGGCATTAATATACTCATCACCATACTTGAAAGCTTCAACTGCGCCGTATTGGGCAAAAGCCGTAGCACAAGTAGACATGTTTTGATGCACTTTGTTTATGTACTTGATCATATGAGCAGGACCGATGACATATCCAATTCTCCAGCCTGTCATGGAGAAGGCTTTAGAGGCAGATTTTACAATAAGGGTGCGTTCTTTCATGCCTGGTAAACATGAGATGCTATAATGTTCACCTTCATATAAAAATTCATCATAGCACTCATCTGATATTACCAGTAAATCCTTTGCAATGGCAAGATCAGCAATTTCAGCTAAATTTTCTTTGCTAAGTACATAACCTGTCGGGTTGTTAGGAGAATTAATGAGGAGAATCTTTGTCTTAGGTGAAATAGCCGCTTCCAAATCTTCTATGCGTAGGGCCCAATTATGTTCCATTTTGACAGGAACTTCTACCAAGTTTACATTGGCAATTAGCGCCTGCTCGTAGTAGGCGGAGAAAAACGGGCTGGACACTACGACTTCATCGCCCGGGTCTAAATAAGCTAGCATTATGGCTTGAATGGCCTCCGCAGCACCTGCCGTGACAGAGATTTCATTTTGGTAGTCAAATTCAATTCCAAACTTCCTCTTTTCTCTTTCCGCTATGGCAATACGAAGTTCTTCTATACCATTAATATCTACATAATGTACTTTTTGCTTGTCAAGAGCCACTTTAACTGCCTCTTTTGCAAAATCTGGGGAGTCAAAATCAGGTCTGCCCATTTCCATATGAATAACACGGTTTCCAGCCGCCTCTAGCTTATTTGCTTTTACAAATATTTCATAAAGACCACCAAAAGGCATTACTTCTAATCTTTTATTACAAGATCTTAGCATATAAATTCCTCCTATTCTCTGACTATAAAACGAATGGTAGTATTTGTATTTGTATACATTTAAGATTATTATATCATAAACCCATGGTGTGTCAACTGAAAAATGCAGAAAACTTGCTTCTAGAACAATTTATTTAAAAAAGCTAAATAACTGATTGACAAAAGAAAATTACATGATAGAATGAAGGTGTATTTGTATACATATACATTATTGCATATGTAAAACTCACTACGTGATAGTGATGTAAGGAGGATAATCATGTTTCAGAGCGAACTAGAAAGGCGTACCGTCGGAAAAGTAACAAAGCGATTGGTGCCATACCTATTTTTACTTTATGTAGTAGCATACATCGACCGTGCAAATGTAGGGTATGCAGCTCTCCAAATGAATACCGATTTAGGCCTTGATCCTAAAATTTTCGGTTTGTTAGCAGGCGTATTTTTTATAGGTTATTTTTTATTTGAAGTTCCTAGCAACATTCTTCTGCATCGTTTTGGTGCCCGAATTTGGATTGCAAGAATTATGGTAACATGGGGCATTGTGGTTGTGCTTATTGCCACATCTCAAGATGCCAATCATCTATTTGTATTCAGATTTTTACTAGGATTTGCGGAGGCTGGATTCTTCCCAGGTATTGTGTTTTTCTTAACAAATTGGTTTAATGCAAAAAATTATGCTAAGATTATTGCTATGTTTATGGCGGCTATACCGTTTTCTTTCGTAATTGGAGCACCACTTTCCACTTGGATTATGGATCACGTCAACTTTTTTGGCTGGGCCGGTTGGCGATGGATGTTCATATTAGAGGGTATTCCTGCGATTATACTAGGGTTTGTAACATTCTTTTATCTAACGGATACACCTGAAAAGGCAAAATGGCTCACAGATGAAGAGCGAAAATGGCTTGTGGATAGTCTGAACGCAGAAAAGAAAAAAGATGTAGAATCTGGTAAAGCTGTAAGTAAAATGCAGGCTATCAAAGATCCAAGAGTATGGGTCTTGGCGCTAGTATACTTCCTATACATGTCTACTTCACTTGGTGTTGGATTCTTCTTGCCTACAATCATTAAGGAACTTTCAATAACTTGGTCAGCTACACGAGTAGGGCTTACTATAGCAGTTCCATACCTTGTCGCATGTTTTGTAATGTATTTCTACTCAAAACACTCGGATAAGACTGGAGAGCGTTGGTATCATACTGCATTACCGCTATTTGGGGCTTCATTGATGATTTTACTATTAGGATTCTCCGATAGCACACTTATGTCACTTGTTTACTTATTTATATTCATTCCACTTATTTACATGCTGAATGCGCCATTTTGGGCAATTCCACCACTATATGTGACTGGACCGGCAGCGGCTGTAGGTATAGCTTGGATTAACTCAGTAGGTGGACTTGGAGGTTTTGTAGGACCATATGTACAGGGTTTCTTAAAAACTGCCACAGGTGGACCACAAGTGGGTTACTTCGTTACAGCCGCCTACGCATGCCTATGCGCTATTATCTTACTGATGTTAAGACATAGTCATAAAAAAAGAGAAAAAGCAGAAGTAGGTAAAGCAAAAGCTTGATAGGCTGTCGTATAAAAACTAAAACTTCGTACAAAAGAGAGCAACTGCAGTGCAGTCGCTCTCTTTTTCATTTGCTTTTAATTATTTTTTTAGTGGCTCTAGCTTAGAAGTGAAGTGTCTTAATACTTTTGGCTCCCAAGTGATTTTATATCCGCCAACGGTAGATGCTTTTTTCATTACTGCGATTGTTGCTTCTGCTAACACGTCCATGTGTGATTGAGTGTATACCCTCCTTGGTACTGCAAATCTAGTGAATTCAAATTCTGACTCGATTTGTTTTCCAGTAACAGGGTCATTGCCCATCATGTATGAGCCGATATCGCAAGAACGGATTCCAGCTTCTTTGTATAGCTCTACTGCCAATGCGTGAGCAGGGAATTCATAATATGGAATATGTGGAAGGATTTTCTTCGCATCCAAGAATATTGCGTGTCCCCCAGCAGGATACTGGAATGGAACGCCTGCTGCCTTAAGTTTTCCACCTAAGTACTCCATTTGTCCAACCCTATATTGTTGGAAGTGATAATCAATAGCTTCTTGAAGACCGATAGCAAGTGCTTCTAAATCTCTTCCTGCAAGACCACCATAGGACAAGAATCCTTCATATGGAATAGTTCTAGCCTTTACTGTTTCCCAAAGCTCTTCATCATCTTTAACCCCAATTAGGCCTCCCATGTTCACTAGACCGTCTTTTTTGGAACTCATATTGAATATAGAAGCATAACTAAACATCTCTTTAGCAATGGCTTTCATGTCTTTGTCTTTGTAGCCCTCTTCACGCTCTTTGATGAAGTAGCAGTTCTCAGCATATCTAGCGGCATCTATTAGCACAGGTATATTGTGTTTTTTCGCTAACTCTGCCGTAGCTTTGATGTTAGCCATAGATACAGGCTGACCACCGGCTGAGTTGTTAGTCACTGTGATGATTACAAGGCCACATTTGTCAGCGCCTTTTTCGTTAAGGATCTTTTCCATGCGCTCAACATCCATATTGCCTTTGAATGGATGGAAAAGTTCAGTGTCTAATGCTTCTCTAATAACGCAATCAACTGCTTCTCCACCTGCAAGTTCAACGTGTGCACGAGTTGTATCAAAGTGCATGTTTGAAATACAGTACTTCCCTTTTTCTAGGAAAATAGGAAGTGTAACTTTTTCAGCAGCACGCCCTTGGTGTACTGGCTGTATGAATTTATATCCGAATATCTCTTTTGCTGATTCTCTAAGGTTTGTTGCTCCTTGCGCACCAGCATAGGCCTCATCACCTAACATAATGCCAGCCCATTGGTTTTGGCTCATTGCACCAGTACCGCTGTCTGTCAAAAGATCTATGTAGACATCTACAGAGTTCAGCCCAAATAGGTTGTAGTTTGCCTCTTTGATCTTCTGTTCTCTTTCTTCGCGGGTAGTCATACGAATTGGTTCTACCGCCTTGATTTTAAAAGGCTCTGCGAAATACTTTTCATTCACTGTCATTTTTTGTCCTCCTATATTCAAATAGATTATAATGTGACTTTCTTCCAAGCCCAATGACAACATGTTAAATGCAATTTCATTGTATCATATTAAAAACAATCCTTCTACAAAAACTTTGCGGGAAAACTATATTTTTTATGTTCACATTTTTTGTTGACAATTTTAAATTTTCAGTATATTATGGATATATGAACAACTATTCATATATCGAAATGAGGTGAACAAAAAATGGATAAAACCAGTCAGTGTTGCGGTTTAGCCCATATGCAAGAGGACGAACTACATGCCATAAATGAAAAAATGCCACCAGAAGAGCAGTTGTATGATTTATCTGATTTTTTCAAAATCTTTGGTGACTCCACTAGAGTCAAAATACTATTTGTTTTGAGTGAAGCAGAGGTTTGCGTATGTGATATTGCTACCATACTTGATATGACACAATCTGCTATTTCTCATCAACTTCGTGTGCTGAAAGCCAACAAACTTGTAAAATTCAGACGGGATGGGAAAACTATTTTTTATTCACTGGCAGATTCACATATACAAACGATTTTGAAGCAGGGATTAGAACACATTGAAGAATAGGAGACAGCGTTATGGAAAATAATAAAAATCAGCAGGAACTTTTTGAGATAAAATGTGGATGTTGTGGCGATCAGGAGAAGGATCATCATGGCCCAGACCATGATGATCACCATGACCACGATCATACTCACAACCATGAACACGCTTCTAATAAAATGATAATACCAAGGCTTGTAGTTGGTGGGCTTTTGCTAATTCTAGCTGTTGTTGCGCCACGGATTTTCTCATCAGGATTGATAGAACTCATATTGTACTTATCCGCTTTCTTGGTTGTAGGCTATGATATTGTTTGGTCTGCCATCCGAAATGTATTCAAAGGCCAAATGCTGGACGAAAATTTTTTAATGTGCATCGCGGCTATGGGAGCATTTGCCATAGGTGAGCACCCTGAGGGTGTGGCCGTAATGTTGTTTTACCAAGTGGGCGAGTATTTCCAAGACAGAGCCGTAGATAAATCTAAAAGGTCCATATCCGAACTGATGGACATCAGGCCTGATTATGCCAATGCACTACCCCATGATGCTGGGTCATCGGGGAATCCTTATTCATATGATGACTTTATTAAAATTTCTCCCGAAGAGCTTGAAATCGGTGATATCATTCTGATAAAGCCTGGTGAAAAAGTTCCGGTTGACGCAAAAATAATTATGGGTAACTCTACCGTTGATACTTCTGCTCTAACAGGAGAATCTCTACCAAGAGATGTAGGAGTAGGTTCTGATTTGCTCAGCGGTTCTGTGAATATTAACGGATTAATTGAAGCCAAAGTCTCAAAACCATTTAGTCAGTCCACCGCTGCTAAAATTTTAGACTTAGTCCAAAACGCAGGGACACGAAAATCAAAATCTGAACAATTTATCACTAAATTTGCAAGATATTATACACCGGCTGTAGTAGGTGTGGCGGTTTTTCTTGCCATCGTTCCACCATTATTAATTCCTAATGCAGCGTTTCAAGATTGGCTCTACAGGGCTCTTACTTTCTTAGTTGTATCCTGCCCTTGTGCCCTTGTCATATCTGTACCTTTGAGTTTTTTTGGTGGCATTGGTGGCGCATCAAAACACGGTATTCTGGTTAAAGGCGGGAACTATTTAGAGGCTTTGTCTAGAGCAGAGACTGTAGTATTTGATAAAACAGGCACTCTTACAAAAGGTGTATTTAATGTAGCGAAAATATCTCCTGTAGGCATTGATGAAGACGAACTTTTAAAAATTGCTGCCCATGCTGAGAATTTTTCCAATCACCCAATTTCTGTGTCTTTGCGAAAAGCCTACGGTAAAGATATAAATGTAGATACTATATCCAATGTAGAAGAAATCCCAGGTCATGGTATTAAAGCTAGCGTTGCGGGTAAGATTATCTTGGCAGGAAACGGCAAGTTGATGAGCTCTGCTGGACTTTCAGATAAAATAAAAGCGGCAGAAAATGAAATTGGCACCATAGTTCATATCGCCATAGAGAATATATATGCTGGTTATATTGTCATCTCTGACGAGATTAAAACTGATGCGAAGTTGGCTATTTCCGATCTTAAAAAATTAGGTATTACCACTACGGTTATGCTCACAGGAGATGCTAAGAAAGTGGCTGATCTTGTAGGCGCAGATTTAGGCCTTGACCAGATCTATTCTGAATTGCTTCCTGGGGATAAAGTAGATATCTCAGAGCAACTGTTGGCTAAAAAATCTGCAAAAGGAAGTTTACTATTTGTAGGTGACGGCATTAACGATGCTCCTGTGCTTGCTAGGGCAGATGTTGGTATTGCCATGGGTGGTGTAGGTTCTGATGCTGCCATTGAGGCAGCAGATATAGTGATTATGACAGATGAGCCTTCAAAGGTGGCCACTGCCATTAAAATCTCTAAACGCACCATTGCCATCGCTAACCAGAACATAGCCTTTGCCTTAGGTGTAAAAGCCATTGTCTTGGCATTAAGCGCTTTCGGCTTTGCTTCTATGTGGATGGCCATATTTGCAGATGTTGGTGTTTCAATATTGGCTGTGCTAAACGCCATTAGAGCATTGAATACAAAAGCATAATTTCATGTATAAAAACTTTCCTCTTGGAGAAACTGATTTTGCAAACTAAATTTAGGAGGAAATTAATTATGAAAAAAATAGCTATGTTAGCGTTTGTATTAATTTTATCTATGACAGGTGCTGTAGCTTGTGCGGATAAAACCGATAACAACGACAATAACAACAACAACAACAACAACGTTACTACAGATAGTGCTATCGATACGCCAACTGCAAAGTGGAAAGATGGTACTTATACAGGAGAAGTCTCTGCGGCAGACGAGAAAGGTTGGAAAGAGATGGCCACTGTAACTATCTCTGGTGATAAAATCACTTCTGTACAACTAAACTCAGTGAATACTGATACGGCCAAAGGCAATAAATTAGATTTATCAAAATCAGGTGAGTATAAAATGGTAGAGCAAGGCGGTGCTATGGCTCCTTGGCATGATCAAGTAAAAGCCCTCGAGGATTATGTTGTAGCCAATCAAGGACTGGATGTCACCACCAATGCTGAAGGTAAGACTGATGCCATATCTGGTACCACCATTTCAGTAACTGGATTTGAACAAGCAATTGACAACGCTTTATCCAAAGCAAAATAGCAAAATTAAATATTGTAATTATCTGTTGACAGGCGCACATTTTTGATGTAACATTGATGATGTGTGCTTGTTTATTTATTAACACTCTACACAAAATATCAAAAAGGAGGAATTTGAAAATGATTAAAAAGTTAAGCGTTTTAGCTTTAGCTCTAGTAATGATGACTAGCCTTGCTGCTTGTGGTGGTTCTAAAGAGGAGCCAACTACTAAAACTACTGAGCCAACTACTAAAACTGAAGAGCCTGCTGCAGGAGCTCTTAAAGATGGTACATATGTTGGTGACGGCCCTGCTGGGGAGTGGACTGACAAAGTAACTGTTACAGTTGCTGGCGGTGCAGTAACAGATATTGTTTGGGATGCAGTGAATGCTGCTGGAGACACTAAGCTTACTCTTGGTGATGCTTATGGTATGCCTTGGTATAACCATTCTAAAGCTATGACTGACTATGTGAAAGCTGGTAATGATCCTGCTACGCTAGCATTTAATGCTGAAGGTAAAACTGATGCAGTATCTGGATGTACAGTATCTGCTAACGGATTTGTAGCTGCTTACACTGCGGCTCTTGCACAAGCAAAATAGTCTAAAAGCGAAAAAAGCACAGTTTGCACTGTGCTTTTTTTATGCAAAAAATTCAGGCAGCCCGCTTGGGCTGCCTCTTTTGATTATTATTCTCCTTTTGGCACAAACGGTGTTGTGGTTCCTATGCCGCTGGTCGTGTGTACTTTGTAGTCTTTGGTAATGAATATAGCCTCTGTACTAGGTATTGTTTCTATCCACGCAAGGGCTTCGTCCATGGGCATAATAAAGCACGATGTTGATAATCCTTCACCATCTACTGATTTCGGTGAAATAATCGTCACGGATAAAATATCGTTTTGCTTTGGCCAGCCAGTCTTTACATCTAGTATATGGTGGTAATATGTCCCATCCTTTTCAAACCCTCTCTCGTAGATGCCTGAGGTTCCTATGGATCTCTCCCCTACCTCTACAGTTCCTAGGGAATCGTCAAACCCTTCAAAAGGCTTCCTTATTCCTACATACCAAGGCTCCCCACTCGGCTTTTCACCTACTGTTAACACGTTGCCGCCTAGATTGATAATAGCCCCTGTCACGCCTTTGGCTTTTAGATAGTCTGATATTTTGTCTGCTATAAATCCTTTGCCCATAGCCCCCAAGTCAAGCTTTGCCTCCTGATCCTTTAGGCTGACTTTATTGCCTTCAATGACAATATTTTTATAGTTCACATGCTTTGCAGCCTCTTCTAATAACTTTGCATCAGGTATTATGTGATCCTCGTTGCTACTAAAATGCCACGCATCTGTCATAACCCCACAGGTAATATCTAAAATACCGTTGGTAGCATCTCCATATTCAATGCTTTTTTGCAGTAGTTCTAATACCTCTGGCGAAACCTCTACCGGCTGGCCCTTAGCTGCATTTATCTTTGAAATATCACTGGTAGTGATGGTGTTACTGATTAGGTTTTCAAGCCTTTTTATCTCTTGAAAAGCATCGTCAATTATAGTGGTGTCATCTGTAGAGTAAAGCGTGATTGTACAAATGGTATCCAGCAGGAACTCTTCCTTGGCAACCGGCTGTCCCGAGTAATCTTCCGTTAAATTATTGTCATTGATTTTACATCCGACTTGTGATAAAATCAAAATTAGGATTAGGGAACTAGTCCATATTTTCTTGGTTAAATTTTTCATAGGTATATCCTCTCTAGTTTTTTACTACATTATAATACTTTACCTCTTTGATAAATAATAGTCAAGATATTACCATAGTCTGTAATTTATTTTTTATTTATAAATTATAAAATATATAAGGAAGGTAAAACAAAATGAAAAAAATCGTAGTTTTGGGTGGCGGATACGCTGGCGTCTTAACAGCTAAACATCTTGCCAAAAAGTACAAAGATCCAAGTCAGGTTAAAATCACTTTGATCGACAAAAACCCGTACCACACAATGTTGACAGAACTTCATGAAGTTGCTGCTGATCGTGTTGATGAGGACAGTATTAAAATCAGCCTTAAGAGAGTTTTCGCTAAAAGAAATGTAGATGTAGTTCTTGATAAAATTGCTAACATTGATTATGATGCGAAAAAACTTACTGGTGAAAACGGTACATATGCGTATGATTACCTTGTTATGGCAAGTGGATCTAAGCCAACATTCTTCGGCGTACCTGGTGCTGAAGAGCACACATTCAAACTTTGGAGCTATGATGATGCCGTTAAGTTGAAGGATCACTTCCTTAACACTTTCCGTGCTGCTTCTCAAGAGCCTAACAAAGAAAAAAGAAGAAAGCTTCTTACATTCTTCGTAGTTGGTGCTGGGTTCTCTGGCGTTGAAATGGTTGGAGAAATGGCAGAGTGGTTCCCTATACTTTGCGAAAAGTTTGAGATAGCTTGGGAAGATGTTAGTATTTATGACATCGATGGTCTTGATCGACCAGTTCCAGTTCTTCCAGAAAAACTTTCTGTTAAGACAAAAGCCCGTATGGAAAAAATGGGTATTAAGGTTCTAATGAAGCACGGTTGTGCTGGTGTTGGCGCTGACTATATCGAACTTAAAGTTGGAGATCAAGTCAAACGTTTTGAATGTTCTACTGTTATCTGGACTGCAGGTATTGAAGGAAGTGAAATCGTTACAGCTGCTGGAAAATCAATAACACCAGGTGGTAGAGGACGTATTCAGACAGACCAATATTTGAGATCAGTTGAGAGAAAAGAAGTATTTATCGCTGGAGACAACATGTTCTATATCCAAGAAGGCGAAAAAATGCCGGTTCCTCAAATGGTTGAGAACTGTGAACAATGTTCTGAAACAATTGCAAACAACATTGCAGCTAGCATAGATGGTAAAGAACTTCACGCTTACAAGTTTGCTGGACACGGTGTAATGGTATGTATCGGTGGACGTTACGGTCTTGCGAATGTAGGCACTGGTAATTTCTGGCTACAACTGCCTTCATTCTTTGCTATGTTCACAAAACACTTTATCAACGTAGTTTACTTTATCCAAGTTCTTGGTTGGAACAAAATATATAGCTATATCTGGCATGAGTTCTTCTCGATCAGAAACAATAGAAGCTTCGTTGGAGGACATTTCTCTAACAAGTCTCCTAACTTCTGGCTAGTTCCTTTCCGTGTTTGGTTAGGTTTCTTCTGGGTATACGAAGCAATTAAAAAAATCAATGAAGGTTGGTTCAAAGAAGCTCACCTTACTTCATTCCTTGGATTAGATGCTACATCTGGGGCTAGTGCAGCTGCTGCCGCACCAGCTGCTGATATCTTCAACTTTGGTATTGGAGAATCATTCCTACGTTTTATCATGATGGGCGGAGAGAAGATTGCATTTAAGATTCAATTCTCACCTATTGGAACTATGATGAGCAACATGTTTGTTGGAAATGACGGTACTCAAATCGTATTCCAAACAATCATCGTGCTTGCTGAGCTTTGTGTAGGTCTTGCATTGATGGCTGGTCTATTCACATTCTTAGCATCTGCTGTATCTCTAGTGCTACAAATGATGTTTATGACTTCTACTGGTCTTTATATGGAGTCTTGGTGGATGTTCTTCGGTGGTATCGCTACTCTAGTTGGTGCTGGCGGAGTTCTAGGACTTGATTACTATGTAATTCCTGCTCTTAAGAGATGGTGGAAGAAAACTGGCTTTGCTAGAAAGACATATTTATACCATGACTAAAAATTTAACACTTTGCGGTGTTTTTACAACCCTAGCGTTGATCTTTTCCTACATCGAGAGAATAACTCTCGATGTAGGGATCCCTGGGGTCAAATTGGGAATTGCTAACCTTGTCATTGTCATTATTCTTTATACGCTGGGCGCTAAAGCAGCCTTTGGTGTTAACATTCTTAGAATAGTGATGGCAGGGATTTTATTTGGCAATGTATCCAGTATAATCTACTCCTTATCTGGCGGCATTCTGAGTTTTATGGTTATGTACCTACTAAAAAAGACGAATTTGTTTAGTATGGCTGGCATTAGCATGGCAGGTGGCGTTTTTCACATAATTGGACAAGTATGTATGGCGGCCATTGTAGTAAACAATGCGAAAATGCTCTACTCCTTGCCTGTATTATCAATTGTGGGCTTATTAACCGGCCTTTTGCTAGGTATTCTGGCTCATTACTTAATTAAACCAATACGACAAGTCTTAGGATCATAGGTAATATACAAATGGAACAAAAAAAGTTACAATATAATGAAGCTGTAATGGCTGTAAAATCAGAAATGGAAAGAGTTCTAAAAAACACACCGTCAGTTATTACAGAAATAACCAGTGCCTTAACTCACTCTGTTGGCAAAGGTGTTAGAAGTGCGCTTACTGTCTTGGCTTCATGTGATGAAAATAATGAGTCTACTATGTCTACTGTGAAGGTTGCCGCTGCCATTGAATTGCTTCACCTAGCCACCTTGGTTCACGACGATGTTATTGATGATGCGGAGACTAGAAGAGGATTGCCAAGCCTATATAGACAATTTGGTAAAAAGAATGCTATTATATCAGGTGATTACCTGTTTTGTCTTTGTTTTAATTTAATTTCGGAAGCGTACTCTGGATATTCTGGAGATGAATATATAGAGCGAATTGATGATTTTTCAAGAGCTATGAGCCTTGTTTGTCTAGGTGAAATCAGGCAGCATCAACATAACTTTGATTTTGATTTAACCACTAGAACATACTTGAAAATTATTAACGGTAAGACTACCGCTTTATTTATGTTGGCACTCTATGCAGGTGCCAGAGCCGGTGGATTCTCTGATAAAGATTCTCGTATTTATGGAAACATTGGCAGGTGTTTAGGTTCAATATTTCAATTGATTGATGACTGTATTGATTATGAAATGAATCTATCTGTGGCTAATAAGCCTGTGGCACAAGACCTAAAGGCTGGTGTTATAACCCTTCCCCTTATCTATGCTATGGATCAGGACAAGGATTTGCACAATCTGGTCTTAGGGGTTCAAAGCAATGAAAACGTTAATAATCCAAATTTTTATCAAGATATTGCCACTAGGGTAAAAGCTCTTGGCGGTATACAGTATACAAAGCTAATGGCTAAGAGATACTATAACAAAGCACTTATACTGATTGACAAACTTGAAAGTGAGTTTAAAAAACAAGAACTGAGAGATTTGTTAGAAAAGGTATACAACAGAGAAATGTAATTTGTAGAGAGCTACGCAAAGCTGGTTCTGGCAGGCTCGCAAGAGACTCCTTGTGCATTTGCTTACCTCTCTTTTTTAATACTTTTATTTATTTAGATTTATCTTATAACTTTTGCTCGTCAAAAGAGGAGGACAATGTATGGCTTTTGTTGATTTACAAGATTTTATTAAGGAATTGGACAAGCGTGGTGAGTTAAAACGCATCAAAGAAGAAGTAAGCTGCGAACTGGAGATCACCGAGATTACCGATCGTGTGTCAAAACAATACGGTCCTGCCCTTTTGTTTGAGAATGTTAAGGGTTACGACTATCCTGTGCTGATGAATGCCATGGGTACTTATGAGAGAATGGCTCTTGCTCTGAATACCAAAAATTTGGAGGATATTGCGGCTGAGATCAAAGATTTCATGAATCTGGGCAACTACGCGTCTCTTACGGATAAAATCAAAGCAATACCAAAGCTAGCTCCTCTTGCCTTTATATTTCCTAAAAAGGTGACAAATGCCGCCTGTCAACAAGTGGTGGAAGATGCGGATTTAGATACAATTCCAATACTAAAATGTTGGCCTGATGATGGTGGCCCTTTCGTAACATTGCCTTTGGTCATCACAAAAGACCCTGAAACCGGTATGCAAAACATGGGCATGTATCGCTTGCAAAAATACGATAAAAATACTACTGGTATGCACTGGCATATCCACAAAGATGGTAGGGAGATATACAACAAGTATAAAGAAATGGGCTATGACCGTATGCCTGTATCAGTGGTCATCGGTGCTGATCCTTCTATCATATATTCAGCCACAGCCCCTTTGCCAAAGATGATTGACGAGATGCTATTTGCTGGATTTTTGCGGAAAAAAGCTGTTCCTCTTGTTAAATGTGTCAGCAATGAAATCTACGTGCCGGCGGATGCGGAGTTTGTATTAGAGGGCTATGTGAGGATGGATGAAATGCGACTAGAGGGTCCTTTTGGTGATCATACTGGTTACTATTCTTTGTCAGATATGTACCCTGTATTTCACGTAGAGAAAGTCACTCGCAAAAGAAAGCCTGTATACTGTGCTACCATTGTAGGACAACCGCCCATGGAAGACTGCTATATGGGGAAAGCCACTGAGCGTATTTTCTTGCCGCTGATTAGAATGCAAGTGCCTGAGATTATAGATATGAACCTTCCTTTAGAGGGGGTATTCCATAACTGTGCCATTGTATCTATCAAAAAATCTTTCCCAAAACATGCCTTTAAGGTAATGAACTCTATGTGGGGTCTTGGTCAAATGATGTATACAAAGATGATCATCGTTGTAGACCACACGGTGGACGTTCAGGATGTCTCTAAGGTGATGTGGAAGGTGTTTAACAACATAGACCCAAATAGGGATTTGCTTATCTCTGAGGGACCATTGGATGCCTTAGATCACTCTTCCAACACAGAAAAATACGGTTACCGTCTTGGGGTAGATGCTACGAAAAAATGGGCAGAAGAAGGTCATACAAGGGAATGGCCCGATGACATTGTCATGTCTGATGAGATTAAAAAAATGGTTGATGGGAAATGGGCGTCCTATGGTTTATAAAATCTAGGTCTGCTTCATGTGGAGCAAATGATGAATACACTTATTAATAAATTTTTTGGACGTATCAAGTTGTATGGGGAGCTGGTGATGTTTTCCCATACGTTGTTTTCTCTGCCTTTTGCTATGATTTCAATGCTTTGGGCGGTACAATATCTTAAAAAAGATTTGGTTATGGGTGTTAGCGTCGTATTCGCTTCTACCTCAGCCGTGAACTTTATCAATGAACTTTATTTAAGGTTTCTTTCGGTAATCTACCCTTTTTTTCAGCTACTGCCGCCATTAGGGCTTCTCTTTTGGATTCTTGTGGCACTTTTCGCAGGGCGAAATGGGGCAAATGCTTTCAATCGGTATGTAGATGCTAGGTTTGATGCTAAGAATCCGCGTACGGCGCACAGACATATCCCTGTGGGATCTGTCAGCAAAAAAGAGACCCTTGTCATATCAGCCATCTGCTTTGCCATCTTTGAGGTAGCGGCCTACAATATCAATACCCTCTGTTTCTTGCTGTCACCACTGGCACTTGCTTTATTTTTACTGTATTCCTATACCAAACGCTTCACCTGGCTTTGTCATGTAGTGCTTGGCATTGCCTGCGGTGGCGCGCCAGTAGGTGCTTGGCTTGCTGTCACTGGAGAACTTTCTATCATACCGTTTATTATAGGAGCTGCCGTTACTTTCTGGATAGGTGGGTTTGACATACTATATGGCACACAAGATATTGAATTTGATAGGAAAGAAGGCCTTAGTTCTATCCCTGCTAGGTTTGGTCTGAACGGTGCTAGAGTCATAGCTGCTGGTTTTCACCTCCTTGCTATTTCGTTGCTGGTTAGCATCTATGTCATATTTGAATTTAATATTTTTGGCTTTCATGGGTTAAATTTTGGGCCTTTATATTTAGTAGGTCTAGCCATTTGCGCTGTCCTATTGATTGTGGAACATTCTCAAGTAAAACCGTCTAAGAAAAATGTTATGAACTGGGTGGCCTATCATATAAATCAAATTGTAGCCATTGTGTTTTTTGTTTTCTCTTTGGCAGACTTGTTGATGCATAAAGGTTGGTAGAGATGACAATCAAAAGCAGAATTGCCCTTTCAAATATTCTTATGGTACTAGTGCCTCTCATCTTAATCATTGCTGTATCCGCAGTTGTGTATATGTCATACAACAGATTGTATGGTGATGTCCTTTCTATGTCAGAAATAGACTATAGAAAAACTTTGGAAGCACAGCAAATCATAAAAAACGTTTCCAACCAAATAGAGTATTCCCTCACTACGGCGGGCATTGCTGTAATGCAAGAGGACCTAGTGCAAAATCTTGCCTCTTTGGGATTTGAAACCCAGCTTTGGCATGAAGGTCAAGTGGTTTTCAGCAATGTGACAGGTGAAAACAAATCTACGCTTGTGAATACTCTAAATCATATTGACGATATTTCAAATTTTTTTGTATTGCAAATCGATAGCACTTTGTTGATTTATAGTAAGTTTTCCATGAAGGGTGAGGCTTATGTTATGGCAGGAATTAAGCCGAATTATACGACATTGAGCTACAACGCTAAGAGCCAGGTGGGCATTATTTACCGTTATGTTGTCATCGTCCTTGTTCTCTCCTTCTTAATCATTTTAACCACCAATTATATTATCACCTCCCGTGTAGGCAAAAATCTTATTCGTCCCTTGGACATGCTTAGCTATGGTGCTGGGCAAATCAAAGAGGGGAATTTGGATTATGTCATTGGATATGATGAGACAGATGAATTCGGACAGGTTTGTTCTGATTTTAATGAGATGCGGCTCAGATTAAAAGACTCCATCAACACACAGATGAAGTATGAAGAGGATCGTAAAGAACTGATTGCTGGTGTATCCCACGATTTGCGTACCCCTCTCACTGCTATCAAGGGGTATGTCAAGGGCATACAAGATGGGGTAGCCAATACGCCCGAAAAGCAGGCGCGTTACTTAGACATCGCATATTCCCAAGCTTGTCATATGGACATGCTCGTAGATAAACTCTTCTTGTTTTCTAAACTCGATACAGGACATTTTCCATTCCACTTTGAGGTAGTCGATTGCAACATGTATCTCCAAGAGTTTGTGAATTCCTTTTGTGATGAGTTTAGGAATAAAGGTCTTGTTGTAGACTTTGAAAACAAAGCAAAAAAAGAAGTATTTGTTAAATTAGATAAGGAAGAAATACGGCGCGTGATTATAAATGTTTTGGATAACAGTGCAAAATACAAAAACAAGGACATCTGTGAGGCAAAAATTATCCTCAGTTCGTCTAACGTAGTTAGAATCCAACTGATTGATAATGGTCCTGGCGTGGAAGAAAAACATGTATCCCATCTGTTTAAGAGTTTTTATCGTGGGGATGAATCTAGAACCAATTCCAACCAAAGCAGTGGTCTTGGTCTATCCATAGCAGAAAGAGTAATTAAAGCCCACGGCGGAACCATTAAGGCAGAAAACAAAGAAGGATTTTGCATTACAATAGATTTACCTTTGGCAAAGGAGGTTTTATCATGAGTTCAAACATAGAAGAAGAGAAAATGGCGAAAAGAATCCTCGTCATAGAAGATGATCCAATCATTGCCGAGCTGCAAAGGGATTATTTGGAAGCCAATCAATTTGAAGTTGATATTGCTACTAACGGCCTGGATGGCCTTTCTTTCGCTTTAGAAAGAGAGTATGCGCTAGTTTTGCTAGATGTTATGCTCCCGGGTAAAGATGGGTTTGAGCTGTGTCGTGAAATTCGCAAAGCAAAAGACGTTCCGATTTTGCTTGTCACTGCAAAAAAAGAATCCATAGACAAAATTCGTGGGTTGGGTCTCGGGGCTGATGATTACATAGTTAAGCCATTCGATCCAAGCGAACTGGTGGCAAGGGTGAAATCCCATATAGCAAGATATATGCGTCTCACCTCTTCTGACAAAACCAGCCCATTGGTCCAAACTAAGGAGAATGTAAAGGAAATCGCTATTGGATCTCTTAGAATTTTACCCGATGCATGGCGCGTGTTTGTTGAGGGCGAAGAGGCTAAGCTAACCAACAAAGAGTTTGAACTGCTCTTGTTTTTGGCTACCAATCCCAATATGGTATTTAGCAAAGATAAGCTGTTCGATCGTATATGGGGTATGGATTCTCTTGGGGATGCCTCTACAGTAACAGTTCATGTAAATCGCCTACGCGAAAAGATAGAAGCGGATAACAATAATCCTAAATATATTGAGACAGTTTGGGGTGCAGGATATAGATTTAATAATTAATTTATAATTTCGTTATGGCAAAGTTAGTTTTATGGCAGATAATATGATTGTAAGTTAAACTACAAAATGTTAGTTGTGAAAATCAATATAACAATTTTGTGAAATCAAAAGGGGGAATAATATATGAAAAAGAACAAATTAATGATCGCAAGTGCGACATTAGGAACACTTCTCTTGGCTACAAGTGTATTTGCATTTGCGACAACCGGATCAAGTTACCAAGAATACAAGGGAGCAGTGAAAGCCATGGCTTTCATGAATAATCTTACTGCAACGGCTGAAGTGGAATTAAAAGACAATGGCTCAATTATTTTATCGGGGAACTCGACCAATATGATAAACCAGGATGAAATGAAAACCTATTCAAACAACAGCTTTGTCCTTGATGGTAAAACCCACTCCACAGAGATGAGTATGATTGATGGTAAAATAATCTCAAACCAAGACGGCGAATACACATCGTTTACTATGGTAGGTGATATGCGCAATCCGCATTTTGATAGCCGTGAGCTTGATGAATCATCAAGTACGCTCAAACTAATGGAAATGGTTGTGGATACCTTTGTTGGCGATGTGAAGAACCAATTCGTCAAAGACGGTGATACAATCACTGTAAACCTAGAAGGCGCACAGATACCAGAATTGGCTAGACTTGGTATTTCTGCCATGATGGAAAATACAGATAGAATCAATGAAAATCATTCCAATGATGAGACCTCTGCGGCATTCTTTAACAGGATTCCACAGCTTACCACAATTGATGTGAAATCTCTTAGCATGACTGCCGACGTGAAAGGTGGCTATTTGGTCAACAACCAATTCAAAGCAGTAATTGCTGGCATAGATGCAAAGGGTGTTTCCCATGAGCTTGAAATGATAATGAATCTTGATGTAACAGATATTAATAGCACAGTGGTGAAGTCTGTTGACACGACTGGCAAAATCGTTCGCGAAGCGCAGCCTAGAGAATTCCATATGGACATGCAAGATGGCAGAAAAATTATGGAAGTAAAAAAGGAAGCAATGGGATTATAAAATGGCAATCGCACTAGAAGTCAATGATCTTACAAAAAAGTATAAAAATGGCAGAGGTGTGGAAAATATATCGTTCTCCGTGATGGAGGGCGATATATTTGGCCTTCTTGGTCCTAACGGTTCAGGAAAAACCACCACAATGAAGATTATTACAGGGCTATGTCATGGGGATCAGGGCAAAGTATCTGTTTTTGGAATTGATATAAATCAAGAGCGGGAAAAGGCTCTTGAAAATATAGGATGTATTATCGAAATGCCAGCATTGTACGATTATCTTTCTGCGGAAAAGAATCTAGAAATGGCGGCTAGATACTACCCAAACGTCAAGTCAGGGCGCATTGATGACATTCTCAAGCAAACAGGGCTGCTTGCCTATAGAAAAGATAAAGTGAGAGAGTTCTCACTAGGGATGAAACAGCGTTTAGGGCTTGCCTTGGCATTGCTTTCTTCGCCAAAACTTGTCCTTCTAGATGAGCCAGCAAATGGTCTTGATATAGAGGGCATGGTTGCCATTAGAGAAATTATCTTGGAACAATCCAAATCCAAGAATATCACTTTCTTAATCTCAAGTCATCTTGCTCATGAACTAGAACTTATTTGTAACAAAGTAGCTGTTATGAAGGATGGGTATTTGCATCGGCTAGCTACAGTAGAAGATGCCGTGGCACAAAGTGGCTCTTTAGAGAATTTTTTCCTGGATACAGTGAAGGCGGGTGGAGTGCATGAATAATTTACGTGCAGGCTATTTCAATGAAATAGATAAAATTTTTATAAGGCGAAAATACCAAGTCCTCTTGGTTTTATCCGGAATAGCTACCTTAGGTGTTAGCTTGGTTGCAAGATTGGCAAATAATATAATCAATGTGTCAATCTCGAATCTGCCTTTGACCATACTGTCTTTAGCAACCCTTTTTGCCCTTCCACTTGTCATGTTCATGCTAGTAGCTGATTTGTTCACTGCTGAGCAAGAGAACGGTGTCATCAAAGCCACTATTACTAGACCTGTATCACCCAATACTATTTTCTTCGCAAAGGTTTTGGCTATTTTGAGCTATGTGGCCACTATACTGGGGGCATGTCTTGTTGTTAGCGCTGGGTTTGCTATGGCCATTAGCGGTATGTCCCCGCAAGGCATTTGGGATACTTTTATTTCTTATATATCATCAATGGTTCCCATGTTGGCCATATTGCTGTTTTCTATTGCCATTTCTCAACTGGTAAAAAGTAGCTCTGCCACCGCCATTTTATCTGTGTTTGGATATGCCGTGCTTATTGGCATTGGACAAATAATACCCAAAACATACCAGATTTTATTCACATCCTATACCGGTTGGTACAAGCTATTCATCGGCACTCATATGCCGTTTATGGCAATCGTAAAGGTGACCATGCTGCTATTTGCCTATATATTGGTATTCTTTGCTGCCGGCGGCACCTTGTTCGCAAAAAAAGAATATTAACGACTTGACATGAGACCTACTTAGCTTCGACAATACGTTTGATCGTATAGATAACGGTTTCAACAATAAAAGGTTTTCCAATATGACCGTCCATGCCAGAGGTAAGAACTTTTTCGATATCTTCCCTAAAAACATTGGCGGTCATTGCAATGATAGCTACAGACTTTGCATCCACTCTGTCCATAGCGCGAATAAGTTCCGTAGCGCTACAGCCGTCTAAAACTGGCATTTGCATGTCCATGAGAATAACATCATAATAATTAGGTTCAGATTTTTGAAACATATCAACTGCTATTTGCCCGTTTTCGGCCTCTTCAACCATAAGGTTTGTACTTTCTAAAAGTTCCAGCATGATGATACGATTCATTTCAACATCATCGACTACAAGGGCACGACGTCCAGAAAAATCAACACCTGTCTCATAGGTGGCGTGTTCAAATTTTATGCTATCTACGCTCTCGTCATCAGCATCGATAATTTCTAGCAATACTGGTGAACTGCTGCGTGCAATTTTTAAGCGCAATGTGAATATGAAGGTGCTTCCAACACCTTCTTCGCTCTCAGCCCAAATTGCACCATTCATCATTTCAATAATATTTTTTGATATTGCAAGACCCAAGCCCGTTCCACCAAAACGAGAGGTGATTGTATCATCTGCTTGGGAAAAAGATTTGAATAATTTTTTCAGTTGGGATTCGCTCATACCAATTCCTTGGTCTTGTATAGAGAATTGATATGCTGCGTATTCTCCGTCATTTTCGATTTCCTTTATGGAAAATGTTATCACCCCGCCTTTAGGTGAGAATTTAATGGCATTTGAAAACAAGTTCATAAATACTTGATTAAGTCTTAATCCATCCACAATTACGATATCATTTTGAATATCAATTATTAAGTTCACAGAGATATCCTGCTCTTTGGCTTTTGAAAGTATAATAGAAATAGTGAAATTTATATTTTCACTTAATGATGTATCTTCTTCGTTTAAAGATAATTTTCCGGCTTCAATTTTTGACATGTCTAAAACATCGTTTATAATACCCAATAGGTGTTGGGAAGAACTTTCTATTTTGTTGATGCAATACCGAACTTTGCTAGGGTTTTCGGAGCGCCTTGCGATTTGTGTCATTCCGATAATAGCATTCATTGGTGTGCGAATTTCATGGCTCATATGAGATAAGAACTCGCTTTTTGCGCGACTTGCTATTTCGGCTTCCCTCACTGCGCTAACTAAGTCCGTTATATCAGATAAAATCAACATAACGCAGGTGGTTTTGGCATCTGAGACAGCCGCCTCTTTGGGTAAATTGTTCACTGAACATGATTGATAGCTACTAGTTGTACCATTTCCTGAAACAGGGTGCAACGTTAATTTATATGTCTTAGTTGTATCCGCTGCCTGTTTGCCGAAAACAACTTGCTTTTCAAATGTATCAAGAGAATGGTCTTTATAAAAATTGAATGTATCAAGGTATCCTTCATCTGTTTGTTCATTGGCAACAATTTTTGTCAAAATATCGGCGTCATTCATATCAAGATTATTATCTAAAAGAAAAGCTCTCATGGGTTGATTGCAATATACCATCTTTTTTTCCATATCAAAGAAAGCCACGCTTTTGGCGAAAGCATCAAAATGACGGCAAATTGTCTCGGCCGTCATATTGACGCCAGCAATAATCCTGTAGTAGTCTCCTTTGTACAACGAGGCGTCCGCACGTTGGTCAAATCGTCCTCCTTGCGTAGCTATCAACATATTTTCCGTATCGTCGATAAGTCCTGAAATGCTTTCAGAAACCCGCTGAAAAGCCCTTTCCAATTGACCAAGCTCATCTTTGGCATCAATATTGGTCATTTTAATTTTTGTATTGCCTCGAGCAATCTGATTTGCATCCTCAATCATACGGTTAATCGGATTGGTAATGGACTTTAAAATGAACAGCATTAAACATCCTAATAAAATAAAACTTATAACAAATAAAATTGACATGCCATAGATAGAGGTTTTCCGAGCGTTTTCCGAATCAATCCAGCTTTTATTCGATTGAGTATCGTTAATATTGATTAGGGTATTAATGATTTCATTTATTTCGTTCCCAACTGGAAGCACATTTGCATAAAAATAATCCAATGCTTCTTTGTTCTGCCCGTTTTTACTCATACCTCCAACGGCCATCATGCCCTTCGACCAAATATCGGTTTTTTTATCTAACTTGACCACTGTTTGATGCTCTATGTCGTTCATTGAACCGTTATTCTCCAATGTAGCAAGATAGTTATCTATTTGAACATCAATGTCTTTTAGATATGATTCAAGTTCATTGTACTTTTCCGTGCTTATGGAATTATCACCTGCTATTGCACCATCACGCATCACCGCCCTAGCTTGGCCGAAATCAAATGCAGTTTTGGAAATATAGACAAGGGGTTTAATTATAATTTTATCATTATAATTCGTTAAATTGTGTAGCTTTAGCACGCTATAATAGCCAACTGAACCTATAATGGTTGAAAGGATGAATGCGAATGAAAACACTATGATTAACTTTGTTTTTATTTTAATTCCATACTTCATCTTATGATCCCCTTTCAATACAAAACTCTTATAACTACGGGTAGGATCGTTGCAAAATAGTTTTATTGTGTTGATATAATTATACCCAACAATTAGGATGGATTCAAGGGCTTTCCACATTAGCCTTTCAGTGCTTTTGGTATTGTATTTTGTGAGTTTAAAATGTCACCCCTTGCAAACCTAGCAGGAAAACTATACAATGAAATGGTTGATTAGGCAAAATCGTTGAAAAAATCATGGAGGATATCATGCAAGAAATTAGCAAGAAATTTATACTGGGCATCACAGGGGCTACAGGTAGTATCTATGGATTTAGATTGGCTCATGAACTGATAAATCAAGGGTGTGAGGTTCATTTAATCGTCACTGATGCTGGAAGGCAGGTGATGGAGTTCGAACTTGGAAAACCTTTCAGTATATTAATGAATGAGCTTCTGATTGCTTCAGAGCAAAATGCAACCTCTGCCCTCATCATAGAGGACTATAAAAATTTCTTTTCTCTGGTGGCCAGCGGTAGCTACCCTACAAATGGTATGGTTGTTGCCCCATGTTCTATGGGAACGGCTGGAAAAATCGCAGCGGGCACTAGCGACAATCTATTAATTCGGGCTGCCGACGTATGCCTAAAAGAAAAACGGCCTGTTGTACTGATGGTACGGGAAACCCCACTTAATGCCATACATCTAGAAAACATGTTAAAGCTCCACCGTGCTGGTGCTACCATCATGCCGCCTATGCCTTCTTTTTATAACAAGCCAACTACCCTTGATGATATTGTAGACCAATCCGTAGGTCGAGTTCTGTCAATGCTTGGAATTGAAACTGCCCTGCATCATCAGTGGGGAAACTAAATCAGAATTCTAAAAGTAATGGGTTGACGCATTTTATGTTCAACATCAACCCATTTTTTCTATTCTTTCTCTAGATACACAAATCCGCCACCCTTGGTGGTAGTACTCACCCATAACCCTAAGTCTGACCTTATATGTCTGTTGTTATCATACATTTCGGCAATCCATTTGCCGTTTTCCTCTTTGATGCCAATAATGGTGATCCAGTGCCACCCTTCAAAATTAGCGCCTTGACCTTCGTTAAGATTCAAAAATGCCACTGGACAGTCAGATTGTATGCCCTTTTGGATGAAATTTGTGATCTTGTTAAGGTTTCGTTCATTCCTAACATCCAGTTCTTGGCATTTGTAAGGTAACTTATGATGTCTTAGTAGTTTTTTCATGCCTGCAGCAAACTTGTCTGTGCTATTGATTCCCATAAGGCCCGGCTTTATGAACTGCCAACTTTCGTTCATGGCTGCTAGAGCCATTTTTTTATCCTCCACGCCATGAGTGTATTTACCGTCATCGCGTTTGTTAGAGTAGACTAACATGGTGGTGGCGACAGTAGGCCCGCATCCTGCTGTTTTTTGCCATCTGCCTTCGAACCAAAGCTGATTCAGTCCAATAAATATTCCTGCCTTTGCTGGTATGTGTAGCCATTCTGGGTGTTTTATTTGCATGATTTGTATCTTCTCCTACTCTAGTCCTGCTAAAAGGTTTTGTTCTTCCTGCCTGTTTTGCTCAATCTGCTCTTCTAGTTTTTTTAGCCGTATATCCAGTAGCTTTTCTTTGTTTTGCAAGTCGCTAATAAGTATTTCCGTCTTATGAATATTCTCTTCTAGCTGATTCCTCACAGACATGTCTGTGAATATATTGTCAAACCAAAAATCTACCATTCTCTGACCGCTGGAAATTTCTATTTGCTTGATATCAGATATGTCATTGATATCGCCTAACTCCTTTTTGGCTGCATGAATGGCATAGTGCAATCTGTTAAAACACTCTTCTGATTTGTCGATATGATCGTATTTTGCCATATGTGAAAGAATCCCATCACCAAGCCAAATGTCATACGTGGCCCAGCTTCTAGCGCTATCCAAGGACTGTTTTGCCTCAGCTGCTATGACAATGGCGTTGTATATGGCCATTTGTGCCTCTTTGATCTCGAATCGCTGGGCTACAAAGTCTTGATTTTGTTCTTCTAACTCATTGTGCTTTTGGGCCACTTCGCCTTGAAGATTAGATTTTAGCCTCACACGACGTCTTTCTAGTTCATCTTTGTATCTAACTTCTTCCGCTCGCAACGTGCTAAGTCGAGCTTGTAAGGCATCTCTTTCTTGCTCTATACTGGCTTTATCGCTAACAGCCGCATCATAATTGCGTTTTGCCTCTAACTCTTCTTTTTCTTCCTTTTCCATCTTATCTTCGTACTTGCCTATATACCGGTACAAAAAGGCTGAGATTGACTCGTTTTCTAGGCGTTCCACATCTCGCTTTTCTTTTTCGTACTTTTCTAAAAGAATGCGAACCTCTTCTTCTAATTTTTGCAATCTTGCGTTGGCATCTTTTAATTTGCTCTCTAGCGGTGGTATACCAGCAAGTCGTTCTCTTACTTCACATAAATTGTCCATTGTGCTCCCCTTTCATTCTTTTTTCTCTATTTTTTCCAACTCATGTACAAGTTGGATATCAATTCTTCTATAGGCACTTTTTTGATTTCTACATCCACGATTTCCGTATACTGAGATAGTAGTCCAAAAACTTGATTAATGGGCATTTCCGCTTTATTAAATTGATATTCGTGGGCACTGCCTTCTGAGTCAATATATGTGAGCCCCGCTATTTCTAATGGCTTTTCTGTTTCGGTGGTAATGCTAATCCGAGAAGCAGCGCCTTGTATGGTACGAAGTTGATCAAAGCTACCATCAAACTCAATTTTTCCTTTTGATAAAAGAATAATTCTTTGTGCCATGGCCTCTAGGTCGTCCATATCATGGCTGGTTACTACTATGGTAGTCCCCTCTTCTTTGTTTAGCTTTTTTAAAAATTCTATCATCTGAAATTTTGCCAATACATCTAGGCCGAGGGTTGGCTCGTCTAGGAATATGACCTTCGGCCCATGCAATAGCAACATGCCGAGGTCGGCGCGCATGCGCTGTCCGAGACTTAACTCTCTAGCGAATGTCTTAATTATATCTCCTAGATCTAGTAGTTCTGTGACAATTTTGAGGTTTTTTTCGTATACCTCTTTTGGTATATTCCACACGCTTTTTTTCCATTCAAAGCTAGTGATAACAGGATGATCCCACCATAGTTCTGTTCTTTGACCAAACAAAACACCGATGTTGTTCATCAATTCAATGCGTTGTTTGGCTGGATTCATGCCAAGCACTGACACGCTACCGCTGGTTGGTTGTAATATGCCTGATAGAATTTTGATGGTGGTACTCTTGCCAGCTCCATTTGCTCCTGCATAGGCTACAAACTCACCCTGTTTAATCTCAAGTGAAAGTTTGTCTAGTGCCACTATATCTCTTTTCTCTGGGTGAAATAAATTTTTTAGTATATCTTTTGCATGTCCGCTTCTTTGCCATTGACTGTAAATCTTGGTTACGTTATCTATGACCAAAGCCGGAGTATCTAGGTGATCCATATGTCGCATAGTGTTTCATTCCTTTCCTGAACACGAATGTTGTGATTATAATAAAAATTGCTGTAGCGGTCATTGTGAGTGCAGGGAATTGCAACCCGCCAAACAACCCATCTGGGGTCTGCCCCAGCAAAACTTTGCTAGGAAACCATGCTGCTAAGCCTACTGGTATTATTGTGCAAAACACAGTTTGCCATGTGGCAGACAGCCCTCCTAATGGATAGCTTTTTAGTGAGTCAAATAAATCCACACCCACCTGGGCGATTTCCTCTGCCGCCGACGGAGCGTAAAATGCCATACAGGATATCAAATAAATCGCTGACATAATAATAAGAGCTGAACAAATTAAGCTCACAAAGAGTCCGACAATCCAAAGCCCTGATACAGCCATACCAATTTTAGTAATGGAATACCACGTAATACCGATGCCGCATACGAGTACACTGCTACCCGATACAGGCATAAACCCTGATGACAACCATTGTATTGGCAGTGATACAGGTTGTATCATGCAGTGATCAATTTGTCCTCTACCAATAATTCTGCTGATTTGACCAATATTATTACTGCCAAAAACCATCATGTAAATCCCATCTACGGTCATCCCATATCCTAGCATGAAGAGTACCTCAGCTTGGTTCATTCCACCAAATCCGCCAAATCGAACAGAAAGAAGTAGTACCCCTGATACCATAGCGATGGCACCAATTACATCTGATACCATGAACAATAGGCAGTATTTCGTATCTCTCAAAAACCACACTAGGTCTAGTTTTGCATATAATTTTAATAATCTAAAAAATGTTTTTATGTTAGCCACCATATGAAATCATCTCCTCTTCACTTTTTTTGAAAAAAGCAATGCCTACCATCCAAAGAAATATATTCCAAAAGCATTGGACTCCAATTAGCCATAATGGATTGCTCGCCAATCCTGTATATATGGTAAGCGGTGCACTGGCAATGGATCCAAATGGCAAATATGTAAATACTGTGCCTATTCCCCCTGGAAAAAGTGCAAATGGAATTACTGCCCCTGACAAAAGGGCAAATACAGAGTCTCTAATTCTAACAATAGCCCAACAACCATTTTTTAAGTGAATTGCCACAGCAGCAAATATCAAATCCATGGCAAAGCCTAGGGAGATGCTTAGCACTAAGCTGATTGAAGATAAAAAGCCTGCCTCTGCATCTGCTGGTAGTGTGTTGATACCCATGGTTGGCGCTAGTATCCATAAGGGAAGTCCAAAAAATATGAATACCGGTATCCACCTTCTGCCTATTGTCTCCACCACAAAACTTGCTACGACTGGCATTGGTCTTGTATATCTTCCTATAATAGAGCCTTCCCACAGCGCTGATGTAGCTGGAGAGACAATATTTAACTGCTGTTTTAGCACCGACGCCATAAGTGTATAGGTAAATAACTGTTCTAGGCTCATACCACCTAAATCTACGCCTGTAGCTGCTAAGGCCTTCCATACTAGTATTAGAATGAAAAACTGTAGGAACTGGACAATATACTCTCCGATGATGCAAATTGGTCCACCGTCAAATACCTGTTTTGCGCACATAGACATGGTTGATCCATAAGCCCTGATTGTATGTGTGATTTGTTTCATGTGAATTTATCGCCTTTCTATTTAGAACCGTCCCCAAATGCACGGTTTCTGGTTTTAGGTATTAAAAAAACCCAAAGACTATAAGTGCGTCTTCGGGCTAAATGCAAATTCTATTAATTCCTGCACTAGTTTTATGGCAAGATTAGATTATTCCACCAGAAAAGTTTGTTGGTGAAACCGCATTTTGAACTCGTAAATGGGCGCACTTATGGCAGGAATTTGTGTTTTGGCCTGTTTTACAAGCAATCCAATTAAGATTTCTCCAGATTGTACTTCTTTGAAATTCGTTCAAATTCATGGGTTTTCACCTCCTCGCTTTCTAAATTATTTTAAGTGTAGCATGTATGTATAGCAATGTCAACAAAAAAGAAGCCCTAAGGCTCCTTTTACATATCGAATACTAAATTTAGATTTCCTCTGATAATATCATTGTCTTTTTCCAACTTGCAAACTCTTTTTTCTAATCTGCCATGACGCTCATAGTTTAACGCTCTACCGTCATGCAATGCCGCAAATCCATCTACCATATCGGTGTGCATTATTGTTACAAAGGCATTTAACTTCTCGTATTTGTCATGCAAATCTGCGACAAGTTCTTTTAGTGACTTTAGCTTTGACACATCACTTTTTAACATTGATACATCTTCCGTTAGACCAGATACGTCTGCTTTAAGCATTGACACATCTGCTTTAAGCTCTACTACGTCTGCTTTAAGCGTAGACACATCTGCTTTTAAACTAGATATATCTTGCTTCATCTCACCAATATCCGCTCTTATGCCATAGATGGCCTCTAATATAAGATCTTCTTTATTCATCTTCCTTTCCTCCCTTCTTGTTATATTTGAAGCCGGACTCCACCGGAGGCATCCCAAAACGTGCTTGGGCACAGATCAACATAGGCACATTATATTTGTTTGGGCGGCGTTTGTCAATATGATTTTTGTATAAAATTAGTATTATTTTCAAAATATTGGAATTTAATATTATTCTCTAATTATCCTATGCCCATCGCCTGAACTGTCCGCTTAAACACGGTTAATAAAAATTAAAGTTTCCTGTTCGCCTGCCATTTTTCTCTGCCAATCCAACAATTACAATGGTTGCTATAATTAGTACGACTAGCATCACAACAAATATTAGCATTAAACCCATGTCGATACTTTGCCCTAAAAACACCGATCTAATAATATATAAGCAGTACGTCAAAGGGAACAGGGAGGATAGTGCTTGTGCCCAGCCAGGAAAACACGCCACAGGTAGTTTTGTGCCTGCCAGCAAATTCATAGGTTCATCAAATATATTAAATAAAAAACTAGCATCCCTAGAAAATATGAAAATGGCATTCATGAAGCCGCCCCAAACCACAGAGGAAAACAGGAGGATTAAAAATGAAATGATGATTGAAAAAATCAAGCCACTAGTAATTCTTTGATTGAAAAAAATGATAATTCCTGAAAACACCGCAAGCATCCACATGCTTTGAAATAGAGAGCCCAATGCCCTCCCATATAATAAAGCAAGACGATTGGCAGGAGATGCAAATATGATCTCAAACGTCCCTTCTTGCCTTTCGTATGACATCTGCCACGCACTTTGCACCATGCACCAAAAGCAATTATATCCTAACAAACCTATTATTAAAAATACCATGAGTCCGTTGAAATCCACAATACCATATTCGCTTACAGCCCTTAAATCAAATGGTTTGTAGGCATAATAAGTAATAAAAAATATTATTACTGGCCATATTAGCAATGAAAAATACACCATAGCCGAGTGCAAGGATGTTCTATGAATTTTAGTCATTTCTGCGGAGATGATGTGAATATGCTTTATCATTCTTCTTCACCCTTTCCGGCTTTTGTCCCACTAAGCAATTCGTATAGTGCCTCTTCCAGATTGCTGTCTTTTTTATATGCTACTTGCAATGTTTTAATCTTGTCCACAGAACCTTCTGATACAATAGTGCCATCATGTATGACATAAATATAATCACATAGTTCCTCAGCCTCTGCAATATAGTGGGTGGTCAACAGGATTCCTTTCCCTTCTTCCGTGGCGAGTTTTTTTATATAGCTACGTAGCTCTTTGGCTATGATAATATCAAGACCTAGTGTAGGCTCGTCTAAAAATATATACTTCGGGTCATTGATGAGGCCTCTAGCGATTTGAAGCCTTTGCTTCATGCCTTTTGAATACTTCTCCACAGTTACATCTTTGTATTCCTCCAGTCCTACTGTATGTAAAACACTTGCAATCCTAGCTTTCAGTATGTCCTTTTTCACACTGTACAGCGAGCCGAAATACTCCAGGTTTTCGACAGCCGTTAAACGCCAATACAGGTTCCGCTCTCCTCCGGTGATAATATTGATCTTTTCTTTGGCTTTCATGTGATGCCTAATCACATCTATTCCATCCATTTCTATGCTCCCTCCACTAGGCTCTAATAAGGCCGAAAGCATTTTGATAGTGGTGGTTTTGCCTGCTCCATTGATTCCCAACAATCCCACTATGGTCCCTTCTTTTATGCTAATATCTACCCCCTTTACGGCCTGGACTATTCTGGTTTTCTTTTTTCTAAAAGGCTTTCCTTCTTTTATTTTGAATGTTTTATGTAAACCTTGTGCAACTAACATGTTTCCTCCTCTATGACAATACATTTTCAATAAGCTTTTTCTCTATTTTTGAGAAAGAATACATGCCTATCAAAATATAAACAATACTTAAACTCGCCATGTGCAGTATGAGTATCCCTTGGTTAAATAGTGGTTCTTGCCTAATGGCCACAGCCCTAAACAGCTCCAATGCGGGGGTCAATGGAAATATTTGAGCTGCAAACTGCAATGCTTTAGGAAGATATTCCAGTGGGAATATAACACCACAGGTTAGATACATGAAGTGGAAAATTGTATTTTGTGTCACATACGTATCCCTTGTGTAAACCATGATACTAGACATAGCTACGGCCATAGAGGCAAATGCAAAGATGGCTAGGATCAATGCAATGATAATCTCCGGCAAGAGGGCTAGTGGCACCTTAGCACCAAATAGTATTCCAAAAATGATGACCACGAAAAACTCTAGCAATGCCCTGTCGGTCTGCTCTAGAAAGGCCCCCACAAAGTATCCGCCCCTAGATGCAGGGGATATGAGAAACGGTTCTAATGTGCCTTCCCTGATCTCAGAAATCATTGCCCTGCTCACATTCATCAGTACAGCTATGGCAAGTACATTCAGAGACACCCCTAACACTACATACGTGATGTAGTCCGAAGTCCCTGCAACACTTTCAAATCCACTGTCAATTTTGCTTTTGAACATGAAATAGTAAATAAATATAGGAAAAAGAATTTGAAAAAAACCACCTAATACTCTGCCTATCACCAATGTCCATGGATACGCCCTAAGAACAGTTTGCCTATTTTTTCTATATGTGGATATAACATTCTTCATTGAACTCACCTTTCTTTTACGTTATACTTTTACCATGATTCTATAGAAATAACTGGTTCTGATAAAGAGAAATCTCACTTCCAAAATCTATAGGGATGTATGACAAGGAGGCTTCAATGACTACATATTGCGCAAGTGTTTTGATATCTGAACTTAGAAAACAAAAAGGCGTCTCTCAGGAAAAGCTAGCGGAAGGCATCTGCGATAGACGTACGATTTCCTATATAGAAAATGGTTCTATTTCTCCTAGCAAATATATTTATGAACGCCTAATGCAAAAGTTGGGTGTAGACGCTAAGCGGTTCTCTAGTTACATTTCTAGCAAGGCTGAAATTCGTCTAGAAGAAATAAAAATGCAAATTACCCAACTATTTAAAACTCGTAGCTATGTGCAAGTTCAAGACTTAATTGATGAACTAGAAAAAGATAAAAAACTAATGGAAAATAGGTTTTCAAAGCAATACATCTTGCAATGCAAAGGATTGCTACTAGATGCTGATATACCTTGGGAAAACGTGGATAAAGGTGGGATGCTAAAATATTTTTGTGAAGCCATCGCACTAACAGTTCCAGACTTTGATGAAAAGCATATTAAAAATAATTTGTATACTATTGTGGAGTTGGAATTGATTCGCATGATTGCCTTATTTAGGCTTTTTTCTGATGAAATGGAACACGCCCTTCAAATGTTTATGGATTTGGAGGATATATTAAAGACAGGATATGTGTTCTGGCAAGACTGTGCAGAGATTTACTCACTGACCCTAAGTTCCTTGTCTAAGTGTTACAGGTGGCTTGAGCGGTTTGAAGACGCCTTAGATGCTAGCCACCGGGGCATTACAGCAGGCATGGGCGCACAATGCTTTGTAGGTCTGCCCTTGTTGTTATATCAGAAGGCCAGTGCCCTCCATTGGCTTGGCAGAGACGAAGAAAGCATTCAGGTGTTTTATGAAGCCCAGATTCTAGCCAAAAACTTTGGTGATGAAGATATCCGTGGCGAGATTAAAGACCGCATTGAAGAATTTCATAATCATAGGCTTACTGTTCAAATCGAAAAAGAAGCAGTGCCATCGCCTTTAAATCTTTTTTATTCAAAATAAATATACTGATTTCTTGCCACATTAGCAAAAGGAGCACCGCTTGGTGCTCCTTTTGCTTTGAATACATCTATAATATTCCATAAGGGATTATAGGTGATAGATAGCTTGTAAGATAAAGTTAAGTATAAACAATCCACTGACAACATACAGTATGCCGTTGAGATTCTTCGTCTGACCTTTTGCCAAATTGATCAGTACATATACAATGAATCCTGCTGCAATACCATTGGTGATGCTATAAGATACAGGCATTAAAAGCGCCACGAGGAAACATGGTGCCGCCACTTCAAAGTCAGACCATTTAATATCTGTAAAGGCAGCCATCATCATGATACCCACTACAATTAGTGCGGCAGCTGTAGCCTGTGGTGGCACTACACCAGCAATAGGGGCCAATAGTATGCTTACTGCAAATAACCCTGCAGTCACAACAGCTGTAAATCCAGTACGCCCACCGGCTGCAATACCAGCTGCACTCTCTACATAGGTAGTGGTGTTGGATGTGCCAAAGAACGCTCCTGTAGTGGTTGCTACTAGATCTGCGAATAGGGCCTTGTCCATTCTAGTGGTAAAACCTTTGCTGTTGGTGTCCATGGCACGTTTTTCTTCCTCTTCATTGAAGATTCCAGACTTACGCCCAGTACCGATGAAGGTTCCTATACAGTCGAAGATATCTGTGAGGCAAAATCCAATGGCAGCTGTCATGGCCAACAATGTCCTTGTTGGCGTTTCAAATAGACCTGCAAAGTCCATCTTAAATGCTGTTAATTCAATGCTAGATACTGTTGTCACCAATGCCTCTGCACTAAAGTTCACGCCAGTTAGATTTACAACACCCATGGGAATACCAATCAGCGTAGTGGCCAAGATGCCAATTAGAATAGATCCTTTTACTTGTTTTACAATTAGGATTAGCATAATAGCTAGTCCAATTAATGTAAGTATCACACCAGGGTCTGAGAAATTAACAAGAGCAGGCACGGCGGCAGATGAGGCTACAACAGTTCCGATTTGGTCTTGCAATGCGTCACTTGCTGGTGCAAAGCTAGGAATAACCGCTAGAAAAGGGGCATCTGCTGTGAATTTTAATAGTCCCCCGTTTTTGAGTCCAATGTATGCGATAAACATACCGATACCGCCAGAAATGGCAGCTTGCAATGTTCCTGGTATTGACTTAATAATTTTTTTGCGGAACCCCGTGACTGTCACGATTGTATTGATAATACCGCAAACCAATACCAATGCAAGTGCTTGTTGCCATGTGAATCCCATAGCAAAACAAACCGTAAAAGTAAAGAAGGCGTTAAGCCCCATACCTGGCGCCAAAGCATAAGGAACGTTAGCGAACAGTCCCATAAATAAAGTTCCGATGACGCTACAAATAATAGTAGCTACAAATACTGCATTGTAGTCCATACCTGTCAACGATAACATCTGTGGGTTAACAAACATTATGTATGCCATTGCAAAAAATGTTGTAAAACCAGCGACTACTTCTGTTCTCAAATTAGTTCCATATTTCTTGAACTGAAAAAACTTTTCCACGATTCACCTCCGTATAGTTGTGGACAATAACTTTCTATGAAAAACGAAAAAGAACGCAATGATTGCGTTCTATTTCAGATTTTCCGGGTTTAAGCACTCTAGCTCTGGGAGCACAAAGATTCCGTCTTTTCTTATTAATTTGTCGTCAAAGTATATCTCTCCACCGCCGTACTCTGGTCTTTGGATTAGTACAAGATCCCA
>JAVBKP010000108.1:0-7989 GCA_031553975.1 Anaerovoracaceae bacterium
CTTGAAATGAAGTTCCTTCACCATATTTACTCTCTACGTGAATATCTCCACCCAAAAACCTTGCAAGCTCTCTGCTGATGGCAAGCCCAAGACCTGTGCCTCCATTGCTTTTACCACTCTCACTTTGCTCAAAAGGCTCAAAGATATGTTCCAATTCTTCCGGATTAATCCCCGTGCCCGTATCCGTGATTTCAAAAACGAGTAAATTCTGTCCGTCCACGTTGTTGTATTTTAAAATCCAAGAGAGTCCGCCGCTCTTGGTAAATTTAACTGCATTGCCAAGCAAATTGATTATAATCTGCATCAGCTTACTCTCATCAGAAACTATATATCTAGGCAAATCATCATGATCAACAGTAAATGAAATTTTCTTCGCATCTGTGTGCAATATAAACATATTTTTAATTTCTGAAATCATGGCGTGCAAATCAATATTCGTCGGATTATACGTTACGCTTCCAGCTTCTATTTTGGACATTTCCAAAACATCATTGATGAGTTTAAGCAAATGCTAACCGCTTCTATTGATTGTGTGGATAAACTCCTTTTGCTTATTATCTAACATTTTATCTGACATCAATACTTGTGAAAAGCCAAGTATTGCATTCATCGGCGTTCTTATTTCGTGGGACATGTTGGCCAAAAACATACTCTTGGAGCGGTTTGCCTTCTCTGCTTCCATTTTTTTCTGCAAAACAAGCTCTTCCAACCTACGCCTTTCGGTTATGTTGTTGCCAATGAAATTAAGGCTTACAATCTGACCGTTTGATTCTCGTATAACCGTTCCACTCCATTCAACTAATATCTGAGCATTGGATTTAGTTTCTAGCAACATTTCAAAGTGGCTTAGTTCTGCATGATCCTCATCTGCTATGTTATCCAAAATTTCAAGGATGTTACCTTCAATTGAGGTTTCAAGGATTATATTCGAAGACCATTTATACTTATTTAATTGTTCCAGGCTCCAACCTACATTTTTTGCATATGCGTCGTTCATGTATATGAGCGTTCCATCTGCCTTAAAGCCTATGGACATTAAATCACTCTTGTCCAGTGCCTTTTTAAATACCACATCTTCTTCCAATAGTTTAAGCTGTGATATGTCTTGCACTGTTCCTAATGTGACCTGGGTTTTGCTGCTATTTTCAACGATGGTCCTAACAGACATGATTACATGCTTCACTTCATTGTTGTTCAGCAAAAATCTACAAGATTGCTTTTCCGATTTTTCTTCATCTGCACGCTTCAGTAGGTTTGCTATATTTTCTCTATCTTCGGGATGAACAAGGCTTACGATTGTCTCAATGGAGCCTAATTCATCTGGATTTTCAATATTTAAAATTCGGCCCAATCCCTCTGACCAGACAAGTTCACCGTCTGACGAATTTGTTATCCAGCTTCCAACTAACGCCGATTCCTGGGTTTGAATCAATAGTTCGTGTTCAATTTGACCCATCATCTCGTGCATTTTATAGGTTTGGTTGTCTTTAATGAAAGCACCAATGAAGGCTATTATAAGCCATATAAAAAGGCAAGGCAACGTTCTTCTTGTCAAATTAACTTCATGCCAAAACGGAGCATACAAGTTCAGTGCCATTGCACCCAATAGTTTCTCATCATTATCCATTATTGGAACAAATGACGAGAAAACCGCCCCATCTTTTGTCACGTAGGGCCACTCAAACTCTATTGGCGAGCCGCTTTGAAATATTCTCCCAACTGCTGGAGGCGCATCTTTGAAATCTTCTACATCGATTTTTGAAGGCTCATCAGGTGTAAAATATTTTGGGACTATGGTAACCATCTTATCTTCTATTTTTAAATATATTGTAGCGCCCCAAATGGTGTAATCTGAGTTTTCAAGTCTTAGTAAAGCGTCCTTTATTTCTAAAATGCTCTGGGTAGAAAGGTTTTTATTGGTGATGTTTTCATGTTGTGAAGAGGAAATTGCTAAAGAAATCATTTGCGCTGTGCCCGTAGTCGTTGTTTTGACTTCACGTGAAGCCGCATCTCCCATGATGATTACAAAAGCAGAACTCAAAACCATGGATAGGATATAAAACAAAATAAATTGCTTAGAAAACTTTCCTATTTTGTCAGCAAAAATAAGTTTCTTGTGATGACCTTCATGAAAGTTGTTATTAATGCTGGTATGAACGTACGAAAACAACATGATTGCTGAGATTGAAAAAAGTACGCCATACTTTATAAAATATAAGACATATAGATTGCCGGTTAATTGATTAAAATCCTCCACAGAGATTAGTGGCAAGTCTATTATGGATACAGCAGTGTATACAATGAGGGCTACTCTGAAGTTAAGATACGCGCCCTTTGCACGAATGTGTCCTATTGGGGGTAGTGAATTTTTTAACACATATCTTGTTGGAATTAAAGCAAGAGCCCCTGTTAATACAGTAAATACTTTATAAATTATAAAAACAGTCGTTTGAATGTCTGCGTCGTTAACAAAAATGAAAAAAACGTAGGTAACAATGGCTGGAATGAAATATAGCACTCTTACAGTTTTATTATCAAATTTTAACGAAATATATTTCCAACAATATATATTCAACAATAAATAGGAGGTGATTTTGACAAATAAAAGCAAATAAAGTATGCCCTCACCGATTTTATAGTGAATAGAAAACAAATAGGATAGTTGCACCACCATTCTTAGCGCAATGAAACCAAGCAAATACTTGGACTGAAACATCTTATGTCTGCCACTCAATATATATACAAAAAGAAACGTCAAATTTAGCAATACCAACAAAATGGGAATATCAACCTGTTGCCAAAAATTTTTAGTAAGTACATCCATAATTTTCTCCTGATTACAAAGCTTGATTGAATATCAATGCTACTCCTTTATTAAATTTTTTATTTTGTGCAAGGTTTCAACGGCAAGCTCAAAACTACAGGCTTCTATTTGATTTACTAAACTAGAAAATTCTTTGCCTATTGGATGCAAGATGGATTTTATATCATCTAAATATTCTAAACTCTGCGCATCAAAAGATTCTAACAAAGGCTCTAGTTTTTCCATTAATTCCATCGCCTTTCCTATGTCCAAGACATCGGATTCATCATACTGAATCTCTACTTCTTCTGGAAAAGTAGACAGTTCCTCCATTACAGCACCAAGGGCGTCTGCTAGTCGATCCATCTGCTCTTTGGTGAACGTGGCATTTTCTCCTGAAAGTGCGCTCTCAATGGTATAAGCTGCATCTGCAAGCTTAGTTGCTCCTATTGTTCCCGCCCCGCTTTTTAGATTGTGGGCTATATGATGTGCTTGTTTTATATCACCCAAAGCCACTTCACTTTCGATTCCTTCAACGGCATTTGCAAAGGATTTTCTAAAGTTACGCAGTAACTGGTCGTAGAGTTTTTCATCGTAGGCTGATCTTTCAATTCCCATGGCCCTATTAATTACAGAAATTTTATTCGGCTGGCTTTTATCCTCATCCACATCACTAATCTTACTTGAAAGTATAGGTACAAAATCAACAGGTGTTAAGAATCTCTGCAAACAAGCCCACAGTTGAGGCGCGCCAAAAGGTTTGCCAATATAATCTGACATGCCTTGTTTTAAATATTCCTCTTTATCTTTTGACATGGTATTGGCCGTCAATGCAATGATTGGTACTTTGTTTCCGATTTCCAAAAGTCGCTTTGTAGCTTCAAGCCCATCCATAATGGGCATATGGATATCCATAAATATAATATCAAAAGGGTTCCCTGCAAGAATTCGATTATGTGCCATATCAACACCAATTTTTCCATCTGATGCAATGGTGGCAGTAAGTCCAATCCTAGAAAGCTGTTCAAATATGACCTGCTGGTTATATGTATTATCTTCGCACACCAAAACTTCCCCTTTGAATAAGGGCTTTTTAGCTGGAACTAACAAAATTTCGTCCTTATTTGTTATTGTGACAAACTCTTCAGCCTCTTCAAATGTTAGTGCAAAGCTGAATTTACTCCCAAGTCCTATCATGCTTTCTACTTCTAACTTGCCACCCATGAGTGCTATTAAGCTTTTTGTAATCGGCAGTCCAAGTCCAGTTCCTCCAAATTTGCGCGTTGTACTGTTGTCGCCTTGGGTAAATGCTTCAAAAATATGGGCAATCTGTTCTTGTGATATGCCGATGCCACTGTCTTTTATTTCAAATCGAATTCTAATCTTTCCATTTACCGATAGGTTTGCAACAGCCATTAGTTTTACAACGCCCGCATGTGTAAATTTTATGGCATTGGTTAACAGGTTCAGCAACACTTGACGAAGCTTGGTAGGGTCTCCTAAAAGTTTTTTATCCACTCCAGGCTCAGAATACAAATATAGCACAATACCTTTTTCCGCTGCTTTCGGGCTGCATATTGTCTCACAATGGTACAAGATATCCTGCAATGTGAATGGTATTTTTTCTAATTCCATTTTACCTGCTTCGATTTTTGATATGTCAAGAATATCGTTAATAATTTCCAGCAATCCATTTGCACTTATCTTTATTTTGTTCAAATAATCTCTGCTTTTATTCGAAAGGTTGCTGTCATCCAAAGCAAGCTCTGTAAAGCCAATTACACCATTCATAGGTGTTCTAATCTCATGGCTCATATTGGCGATAAATGCAGACTTTAATTTTGATGCTTCCTCGGCAGCTAATACAGAATTTAGCAGGATCTTTTCATACTTTTTCTGCTCCGTTAAGTCGTTGCAAAGAATCGCAATGGCCTCTTGCTCTTTGTAATAGATTCGGCGTGAAACCACTTCTACATCTATGATCATATTATTTAATCTTTTCATTTTATATGTGGCTTTTTCCCCGTCTTGCAAGCTTTCTCTCGTTACAGCTATGCCATCATATGTTTCTATTGACTTATAAAGCGAAGACAAAGCAGCACCTAGTGTATTCGTATCATTCCCAATGGAACATACTTTGCAAAATGCTGGATTTAAGCCTAGAACAATACCCTCTTGTTTGCTAATAACACAAATTGGGGCATCGATTTGTGCAAGAATGACTTCCGTATCATGATGCGCCTTTTGAAGCTCTTCTTCTGCCTTTACCCTTTCTGTGATATCATTTTCTACACAAATGAAATAATCTTTTTTAGGGGATAAACAAATTACTTCTAGGGTAATATTAAGATCCTTTATATGCTTTTGAAACACTCTTTTATTTTGGCTGGCTACTACCTCAACATAAAGTGACAAAAACGGATTGTCTTTGTCTTGGTTCACCTCAGAAAGATTTTTGCCTTGCAAAGTAAAAGGCGCATAATTCTCCAATAACTCAAAGGCTGTATTGACCATTTCAAAGAAGATGTCAATGGCTTCGCCCTGCTCATTGCGAATTATCTTACATAAACAAAAGCCAGATGTGATAGAGGAAAATATCATTTTCAAATCATCCGCTTGTTCCATTAGAGCCATTTCCGCCTCAACCAAAGCCGTTCGATCTGTTTTTATAATCGCAACTTGTCCATAGGTTGGAGAAAATGATGCAACATGAAGATGTCTTTTAAAAGCATTGTCATATCTTTCATAAGAATGAGAGGTTCCTGTTTTAGCCATGGATATATAGTTAGGAAGCAATCCATGATTAAATGGCAAAATATCTAAAAAATATTTGTCAAGAAGCTCATCATAAGGTTTGGAAACAAATTCTGCAAATAATTTATTTGCAGTTACAAATTTCAAATCTTCACTCCCATCACTTTTTCGCACAATTTCAAATATAGAAATTGCACTCGAGATATTTTCAAAAAAATTTGAAAGGGTATTATAAAGCTCTTTGTTTCTTCTCTCTGTCGCCTTCATTTCAGTTGTGTCGTGGAAAATGGAAACGGAACCGACAATGTTTGTGTACTTATCGTAAATCGGTGAGTACGATACGGAACAATCCACCAAACTTCCATTTTTATGTAGCCTCACGACCTCTTGATGTGAAATGTGTTCGCCTCTTAACATCATTTCATTCATTAAATCAATTTCTTCATAGTCTTGGGGCTGTGCAAAGACATGATTTGGCTTGCCAAGCATTTCTTCACGGCTATACCCAAGGATACTTTGCGCTCCTACGTTCCAATCTATTATAATATTTTCTGTATTTTTTATAATAATTCCTGCATCTGATGTTGCAAATATCGCCTCTAGATTTTGTTCGTCCATACCCATGTCTTCACTACTATGTGTACAGTATAGAATATATCCAGCAAATGTTACATTCACTGAACATTTTGGAATGGCAATACAATTAACCCACTTGTATTTTCCGAAAGCATTTAGCAGTCTAAATTCAAATAGGTTTGGTTCATTATGGTTTTTATCATTTTTTAAGTTCGAAAAATAAACCTCTAAATCATCTGGATGAATAAAGTCTTCCACATTTTTTTTAAGTTCATCGCTTAAATTTGAGCCCCTAAAGGTGAGCCATTTTTCATTAAAACGGCAAAAATTCAAGTTCTCATCTATGGAAAATACCATGCGATCTGACTTATCTATATGTACTTCCAAACAACCTTGCGTCCCAAGAACATCCTCAGACACATTCATATTCAACTCTCCTCCCAAAATAATCTCCATTCGCCCCACATATCTCAAAGCATGAATTAATACTGAATCCGATTGCCCCCATTGCTTTTAGCGGTGCGTAATTTTTGGTCCGCTCTTTCTATTAAGCTATCAAAACTGTCCCCGTATTCATATCCACTGACACCACAACTTATGGCAAGTTTATGTTCTTTTCCCCATTCAATCTCTGCAATACGCAAATAAATCTCATCAAGTAGCTCTTGCGCTTGATTTAAATTGGCGTTTGGAAAAATGAGAAGAAATCCTCCTCCATCATATCGTCCAAAGATTTGTTCTTGGCTTATACACTTTTGAATCACCGATGATACGGTTTTCAAAACAGAGTTTCCATAGTGATACCCGAAGCCATCATTTATTTTTTTGAAAAAATCAATATCAAAAATCGCAAAAAGAACTGGTTTCCCTGTCTCTTGTGCTATTTCAATTTGCTTTTCAGCATATTCAACTAGGTACCTCCTATTATAGATTCCCGTTAAAGAATCCATGGTAGAAAGATAGTGCAGTTTTTCGTTTTGTGCTACCAATTGTGTTTGCAAAACTGCGATTTTAAGGTGTGTCTCAATTCGCATCAATACTTCCTCAGTCTGAAAGGGTTTTGTTACATAATCTACCCCTCCCACTGTAAATGCCTTGACCTTATCTATGGTATCGGTGAGAGCACTGATGAAAATAACTGGAATACTATCGTATGATGGGTTGTTTTTAAGATTGCTACAAAACTCATACCCATTCACATCAGGCATGGTAATATCAAGCAGAATTAAATCAGGTATCTTGTTGCCAATGGCATTAAGTGCCTGTTTGGCACTGGTAACAAGGCGTACTTTATAACCAACTTTGCTTAAAATTGTATTTAAGACATATAAATTTTCTGGCGTATCATCAACGATTAAAATGTCAGATTGATTTGTCTCTAAAGTTAATTTTTCCATTTGATTTTTCAACCCCTCAACTATTATTTTCAAATATCTCTAAAAACTTTTGATTGATTTGGATAAAGTTATCCACAATCACTGGATCAAAGTACGTAAAAGCAGCGCTACGAATGACCTGAACCACCTGATCGTGGGTGAGAGTCACATGGCATTTTTTTGCCATAAAAGCGTCATACACATCTGCAATGGTCACAATTCTTGCCGAAAGCGGTATACTCGATGACCTTAAGCCATTGGGGTATCCCGTACCATCCCATTTTTCGTGGTGACACGAGGTGACCTCCGTAAGCATTTTCATAGCAACATCATTTATACTATCTTTTTTTATTGCTTGTAGTGTTTTAGCTGCCAAAACTGTATGTGTTTTGACTATCTCTTCTTCAGCTCGTGTCAATCTCTCTGTCTTTGATTTCAAAAGAATAGAACTGGGAAGTGAAAGTTTTCCCACATCGTACA